>CAZNOE010000006.1:0-34970 GCA_964574525.1 uncultured Bifidobacteriaceae bacterium | reverse complement strand
CGCGCGGTGTTCTTCGGCCTCGGCGCGGATGGCACGGTCGGCGCCAACAAGGATTCGATCAAGATTATCGGCCAATACACGCCAAACTGGGCGCAGGGCTATTTCGTTTATGACTCGAAGAAGTCCGGTGCGGCGACGGTGTCGCACCTGCGCTTCGGCCCGCGCCCCATCCGTTCGACCTACCTGATTTCGCACGCGAACTTCGTCGCCTGCCACCAGCCGTCGTTGCTCGACCGTTACGACGTGTTGAAATACGCGCAGCCGGGCGCAACATTTCTGATGAACACGGCGTTCGCTCCGGAGGAAGCTTTCGGCAAACTGCCGGAGACGATGCAGCGGCAACTCATCGAGAAGAAGCTGAAATTTTACGTGATCAATGGTTTCAAAGTTGCCAAGGAGAGTGGCATGGTAGGACGCATCAACACGATCATGCAAGTCTGCTTTTTCGCCTTGTCTGGCGTGCTGCCGCGCGACGAAGCCATCGCGCATATCAAAGACTCGATCAAGAAGAGCTACGGCAAGAAGGGTGAAGAAATCGTCGCCATGAACATCAAAGCCGTGGACGCGGCGCTTGCCTTCCTGCATGAAGTCAAGCTGCCCGCGACGGTTGCGAATGGCGTGAAAGCTCGGCCGGCTGTGCCAGAACAATCGCCGGCGTTCGTCAAGAACGTGCTGGCCAAGATGATGACCGGCGATGGTGATGATCTGCCCGTGAGCGCGTTGCCGGTGGACGGCACGTATCCGACCGCAACGTCACGCTGGGAAAAACGGAACATCGCGATGGAAATTCCCGTGTGGGATCCGAATGTCTGCATTCAGTGCGGCAAGTGCGTCTTCGTCTGTCCGCACGCGACGATTCGCAGCAAGATTTACGACGCGGCGCAACTCAACAACGCGCCCGCTGATTTCAAATCCACGGAGGCGCGCTTGCCCGAGTGGAAAGGGCAGAAGTTCACCATCCAGATCGCGGCAGAGGACTGCACGGGCTGCGGCATTTGCGTGGACATTTGCCCCGCGCGCAACAAATCCGAAACCAAGCTCAAGGCCATCAACATGCGACCGGTCGAGCCGATCCGTGACGCCGAGATCAAGAATTGGGACTTCTTCCTGAATGTTCCGGAGATGGACCGCCGGGTTGTGCCGTTCGACAATGTGCGCTCCGTGCAGCCGTTGCGACCCTTGTTTGAGTTTTCCGGCGCATGTGCGGGTTGCGGCGAGACGCCCTACATCCGCCTGTTGTCGGCGCTGTTCGGCGACCGTTTGCTCGTCGCCAACGCCACGGGTTGCTCTTCGATTTATGGCGGCAACCTGCCAACGACGCCTTGGGCAAAGGACATCTCCGGGCGCGGGCCGACGTGGGCGAACTCGCTCTTCGAGGACAACGCAGAGTTTGGCTTGGGCTTCCGCGTGTCGGTGGACAAACAGAAAGAATTCGCGAGCGAACTCTTGAAGCAACTTGCGCCGCAAGTCGGCGACGAACTGGTCACGAAGATTCTCACCAATGCGCAGAAAGATGAGGCGGACATTTTTGATCAACGCGAGCGGATCACCGAACTGAAGGAAAAACTGAAGGGCCTGGTCTCGCCCGCGGCCACACAACTCCGCTCGCTGGCGGACCAACTCGTCCGCAAGAGCGTGTGGATTCTTGGCGGCGACGGCTGGGCCTACGACATCGGCTACGGCGGGTTGGATCACGTTTTGGCCAGCGGGCGCAACGTCAAGGTGCTCGTGTTGGACACGGAAGTTTATTCCAACACCGGCGGCCAATGCTCGAAGTCCACGCCGCGCGGCGCGGTGGCGAAGTATGCTTCCGGCGGCAAAGCCGCGGCGAAGAAAGACCTCGGCCTGATCGCGATGACTTACGGCAACATCTACGTGGCGACCGTCGCGATGGGTGCGAAGGACGAGCAGACGCTCAAGGCGTTCATCGAGGCCGAAGCTTACGAGGGCCCAGCGCTCATCATCGCTTACAGCCATTGCATCGCGCACGGCATCAACATGACCACGGGCATGCAGAACCAGAAGGCGGCGGTGCAGTCGGGCCAGTGGGTGCTCTATCGCTACAATCCGGATCGCGCGAAGCAAGGGCTTAATCCGCTGCAACTCGATTCCGGCGCGCCGAAGATGAAGGTCGAGCAATATCTCAACATGGAAAACCGTTTCAAGATGCTGACCAAGAGCAAACCGGAGGAGGCCAGGCTGCTCTTCGCCAAGTCGCAAGTGGACGCCGACGTGCGCTGGCGGCTTTATGAATCGCTGGCGGCCCGCGACTTCAAGCCGAAGGATGCCACGGTGAGACCGACGCCTTCCACCGTATCGGAACACCCGTGAAGAAAATGAAGTCGGACGAACCCACCCCTGACCCCTCCCAGGAGGGGAACTGTCGTGGCTGGCCCGCCGATGTTGTTCCCCTCCTGGGAGGGGTCAGGGGTGGGTTTCGTGCCGCCTTTGCAAACTGAAACTGAATTATGGACCTGAGCACCACCTACCTAGGCTTGAAACTGCGCACGCCGCTCGTGCCCTCGGCCGCCCCGCCGCTGACGGATGACATCGCCAACATCAAGTTGATGGAAGACTCTGGCGCGCCGGCGGTCGTGTTGTACTCGCTGTTCGAGGAGCAACTGCGCCTGGAGCGTTACGAACTGCATCATCACCTCACGCAAGGCACGGAGAGTTTTCCCGAAGCGCTCACCTATTTCCCGGAGCCGGCGGAATTCCACGTTGGCCCGGAGCAGTACCTCAAGCACATCGCCCGGGCGAAAGCCGCGGTGGCTATTCCCATCATCGCGAGTCTGAACGGCTCCACACCCGGCGGCTGGACGGATTACGCAAAAAAAATCCAGCAGGCCGGCGCGGACGCGCTTGAGTTGAACATCTACAGCATTCCGACCGATGTGGACGTGACGGCCGCCGACGTTGAGAAAGAATACGTGGCCATCGTCAAATCAGTAAAGTCGGCGATCACGATTCCGGTCGCGGTAAAACTCAGTCCGTTCTTCACGAACTTTGCCAACGTAGCCAAGCGCCTGGTGGACGCGGGCGCCGACGGTCTTGTTCTCTTTAACCGCTTTTACCAACCGGACATTGACCTCGAATCGCTGGAAGTGACGCCGAACATTCTGTTCAGCACGCCGATGGCCATGCGCCTGCCGCTGCGCTGGGTGGCGATCCTGCGCGGGCGCGTAAACGCCAGCCTCGCTGCGACGAGCGGCATTCATCGCGCCGCCGATGCGATCAAGATGTTGCTGGTCGGCGCGGACGTGACCCAGCTCTGCTCGGTCCTCATGCGGCATGGCGTGAAACACATCGCCGTCATTGAGCGGGACTTGCGTCTGTGGCTGGAGCAGCACGAATACGATTCAGTCGAGCAACTCAAAGGCAGCATGAGCCAGAAGAATTGCGACGACCCGAGCGCCTACGAACGCGCGCAATACATGCGGGCGATCTCAACCTTTCCGTTTCCAGCGGGGAAGTCGTAAGCGAGATCCAGTTCCATCCTGGTGCAAAACAAAAACCCGGCTGCCGCGACAGATGCATCCGAACTAGAGCAGCGTGCGGCCAAAGGTGACTTGGGTGAGACCATATTTCATGATTTAGAGGTGTTGGCTTTGCGAGCAACCGCGGCTGGCGGCCAATGGATTTTCAAAATCGGGCAGCGCGACCCCGGAAGCCTGTTTCATGGTTCAGTTCTGGATTTTGCCTCGTCGCCAAAGCGCGGGCCCCTCGGCTGATAAGTCATGGCTCTGTCTTGCAACATGGACGATGTGTCACGTGCCACAACCTCCCAAATTCGCGGATACCGCCGGTATCACGCATCAATGAGACTTCTGGATGGCTTGCAGCGCCTTCAAGGCGGCGGGATCGCCCGCAGCGGCCTTGGTGGCGACTTCGCGTTCGACAGCAAGTCGGGCGCTTTCGATCGCGGAGTACTGGTTCACCGTGATGTTCGGCGAGGCCTGGACGGCGCGCAGCGTGTAAAACGCCTCGTCGTAGGACTTCGTGCGGATGGCTGAGATCGCCTGATTGATCTGCTGGTTCACTTCCTTTGGCGCCGCCGTTGGCGTGGTCGCGGTTCCTGGCGCGGTGTGGGCTGGCGCAGGCTGGAACGCTTTTTCCAAATCGGCGGCGGCGCTGCGGGAATCTTGTTTGGCACAACCTGCGGCCAGCAAAGTGACGGCAGAGAAGACGGCGAACAAACGGGCAATATTCTTCATGACGAGGGGTGGTGGTGGATTCGTTCAATGGTCTGGCGACGGCTCAGTCAGCGTGGTGTGCAATAAAATCGTCCCCGCTGAGTGGCGCGCTCGGAAATCTCCAGGCTCCGATACACTCTGAATTTCATGAATTCCACGTGGCCGTCCACAACGCCAAAGGGTGAGCCATCATTATGCAATCGAGAGATGGGTTCATCCGGAGAATTGGAACCGTCGTTAAAGTTGACGCTGTCAGGTCCCATCCAGAACAGGATGGCGTCCTGCTTGAACTGCGTGGCCTTGTACCACCGATTGCCCGGAGGATCGGTGAAATTGCAGGCCGCGCCATTCATGATGTAATCACTCAGCTTGTTCGACCTCAACTTGAACGTGGCCGAATTCAGGTTCACGGACGGGCAGCGATAAGTCGCCGCCGCTTTGATGTATTGCCAGAGCACTCCCTTTTGGAGGTTGGTCTGCGTGTCGTTGCTGTTGTAGGGAGCGGTGGTCAGCCAGCCTGGCACCCCGTTCACATTGGATTCCCAATTGGGGAAGGGGACATGATCACGAAAGTCCTGCGCGTAAAGATGCGAAGCCAGCGCCACTTGCTTCAGGTTGTTAATGCAGGCAATGCGGCGGGCACGTTCCTTCGCCATCGATAACGCGGGCAACAACATACTGGCCAGGATCGCGATAATGGCGATGACGACTAGGAGTTCGATCAAAGTGAACGCCTTACGGTTCTGGTGTTGGGTTCTCACACGTATTGAATCGCCCGGCTGGTGATTCCGCGTAATCCTACAGTTGCCCGGTTGCGAGTCAGTTTGCATAGGTTGTTCGGTTCTGGTGCATCACCGGAGCGACCGGGCAATGCTGCCCGGTCGCCTTGCTCCATTTGCAACGCTTACGGCTTGACCCGGAAGAAGCGCTGCGGACCGGACTTGGTTTCCATGATGACCGGATTGCCGGCATCAACCCAAGGCGCGCCGAGCGTGCCCGTCTGTTGCAGGGTGCCGCACGGACAAGCGACGGACACGGCCCCGCTGCCGCCTTCCGTCAGTTGGATGCTGTCAATCTCCCACCCTGACGGAGTCAGGTTGCCCGTAGTGTTGTTATCATAGTCCGCCACGAAGCGGACCCGCACCGTGTCGCCAACTTGAACTCCTGCCAGCACACACGAACTGGTGATGAATGCCGGATGCCCGGCGGAGTTCCCGGTGAAGGCCGATTGTCCCAACAGCGTCGGCGCGCCGCCGCCGACTCCGTTGTAACCGTTCTGGTCAAAAGCCAGCGCCGACACACGGACGAACGATCCACCATTGATGCTCACATCCACTGCGCCACCGTCCCACAGGGTGGCATCGGCTTCGAAGCTGTGCCGGTGATTGAAGCTCAACTTCACCACACCGGCCTTGGTGACGGTGTAGGCCGGACTGATCAGGAAAGAGACGTTGTCGTTCCCAAAGCCCGTGGCCTGACCAGGACTCCACCACGTCGTGCCCGTGTAGCTCCAGTCAGTCTCGGTGGACGGCGCCGGTGTGACGAAGGTGAATCCGCCGTCAGTCACATTGAAGTTCTCATTGGTAACGGTGTTGATCCCGGTGCCAGTGATGGCCTTGATCGTGGGTTCCACACTGCCCGTGAAACCGATCGCCCGGTTGTAGAGGGCGCACACTTCCTGACTGGTCAGGGCCTTGTTGAAAAGCGCGACCTCGTCAATATCGCCATCAAAGAAGCGCCCGTCGCTGAGATTCCCGCCGCGAGAGCCGATGGCCCAGCCAAGATTCACCGGCACCGCCCCAACCGCATTGGCGACCGAGCCGACCTGGGCGCCGTTGTGATAAAGCGTGTAATTCGTGCCGTTGTAAGTGCCCACGAGATAAACCCAGTTGCCCACGTCCTCGGCCGGGATGGGCGCGGCGACCAGGTGATCCGCCCCGTCCCAACTGAAAAACTGGTAAACGCCGCCGTTACGGCGCAGTCCGGCCTCGCCATTCGGACCGGTGCTGTAGCCATGCATGAAGATGTTGTGCAAGCCGCCGGATGTGCTGGCCAGCTTGACCCACACGGCCACACTGAACCGGCCCACGACATTCAGGCCGGCGGGATTTCCGATCTGCACCGTTCCGCTTGCGCCGTCGAAATTGTAGCCGGTGTTGCCGGCTCCCAGTCCCGGATATTGTGGCGAGCTGGCGGACGGACTCGCTGGCGTGACGGCACCCGAGGCCGTCCCGTCGTAGCCGCCCATGTAATCGAATGCGGTTGTGCCGCTGCTCTCATTGAGCCGCCAGTAGGCGAGTGGTTTGAAGCTGACGGCCCGTTCCTCGTAGCTGCCGGGGGCAGGGGTGATCAGCGACAAGCTGGCTGCGGGTGAACTGATCAAACCGCCGGCAACGTTGCTGACGCCCACGGTGTAGGCGCCCGCCTCGGCGGCCGTGCAGTTGGTGACCAACAGCGTGACACTCGTGGCCCCGGGCAGGTTGGTGCCGGCGTGCTTCCATTGGTAGGTCAGCGGCGAGGTGCCACTGGCCGCAACGGTGAACTGCGCATTGCCGCCCGCATAGACCAGGCGCGAGCTGGGCGGAACGTCGATCGTCGGCGGAACGGCGGGGTCCACCGTCACCACCACCACGGAACTTGTCACGGCGCCGTAAGCGTTGATGGCCACGAGATCGTAATTGCCGGCATCACTGAGCGTGGCGCTGGCTTTGGTGTAATTGGCCGAGGTGGCGCCAGGAATCGGCGTTCCGTTCGTGCGCCATTGGAAGCTCATCGGCAGCGCGCCCGCAACGTCCGCTGTCAGTGTGAACGGCGTTGTGGTGTAAACCGTTCCCGCCGGACTTTGCACGGGCGGATCACTGACCATGAATGGCGCCACCACACCGCCGGTCGCCGTCAGGTAGAGACTCAACACACGCCCCGCCGTCAGGGTTTTGTCGAAAACAGCCACTTCGTCAATGTCGCCGAGAAAGAAATCGCCGCTGGCGTTGAAGATACCGCCGCCGCCAATGTTGAACTTGAAGGCGTTCGTGCCGTAACTGGCCACCGGGGCGGTGCGCGTAGTGGCAACCGCACCGTTGAGATAAAGCGTGGCGGTCGTGCCGTCAGCGGTCAGCGTGATGAAACCCCATTCGTCGTCCGCCCACGGATAGGGCACGACGAGGTTGCCGCCGGTCGCGTCAACCCAGGCTTCGATATTTACTCCACCGCCGGCATCGCCGAACTCGAGCAAATCATTCTGGCCGAAATAACCGCCGCGCGTGCTATGCACGGCACCCCGTTTGACCCAGCCCATGACAGTGAATTTGGCGCGATTGTTCAGCAGACCGAGTGGTGAACCCACCGAGCCGCTGGAGCCATCGAACTTGCCGCAGGGGTTGCTGGCACCGAAACCAGGGAAAGCTGGCGAACTGGGGCCTGCGGCGTTGGTGACGCCGTTAAAGTATTTCGCGTTGGCGGAGACGCCCAGCGAACCGGAGTTCGTCGCAACCTGATACACCGGAACCGATTCGTTCAGACGCCAGTAACCGGCCGGCGAGGAAGCGAGTATTTGCGAAGCATAACCCGCTGCGTTGGTCGTGACTGCGGCGTTGTGCGCAGCGGCGTCGCTGGCACTCAGCGCGGATGGGTAGAATGCGACTTCATCCGCGGTGCCATTCCACCCAAAGGCACCGTCACTGCGAGAGGCGATGTTGAAGGCGCTGTCGCTGTTCTGCACAAAAGCGGCGGGAGCGGCGCTGGGACCCGCAACGCCATTCACGTACATCCTGGCGGTCGTGCCGTCGAAGGAAACCACCAGGTGATACCAGTTGCCGGCCACGGGCGCGCCGCCCCCGGTGATGCTGATGGTCGTAGCAGTGTCAACTCCGTTGTACATGCGGAAGTTCCAGCCGGTATCGGACTGGTAGATCAGCCAGCCGGTTCGGGGGCTGGCCGCGTGCATTGAGGCGAGCGCACAGGTGAGCACACCAGCGCCGTTTGCCACGGACGGCTTGAGCCAGGCTTCGATCGTGAAGGCCCCGGCGGGATTCAATCCGGCGTTGTAGGCAACCGAGAGGATCGTGCCGTTGGCCGAGGCGGCGCCGTTGGCAGGCAAAATACCGCTCACCGGATGGGTCACAGAACCGGAATAGATGCCGTTCACCGCGGCACCCAAGGTGCCACTGTTTACAATGGTGTCGAACGTGGGCGTCGTCACGCTCTCGTTCAGCCGATAATAGGCGAGCGGCCCGTCCGCGAGCACTTCGCTGGGATAGTCGGCGCGGGCGGTGCCGGTAGTGGCGGCCAGGGCCGCCAGCCCGAGTGCCGCGCAGGCGATCTTGCGAAAGAAGCGATTTACGATCGTCGTGGACTGGCCCGGATTCTTTCGATCGGTCCGGGACATTTGAGTCCGAAGGATGGTTTTCATTGAGGATTCAATTATTGGGGTTGGGATTGGGTCGGGTGTTACGGTTTTGGATTCGATGCGGTGTTTGGGTTGGCAGTGCGTACGGCAAATCATAAATCTCGGCAATTCTTGTTCAAAACAGCAACCAAGTCTCGTTCGGTTCTTTTCACGTTCAGAATTCTGGGTGAATGAGATTCTAAGACGCGCGGGGAAAAATGGAATCCCCACATTCGGGGGGGCGAGGAACGTCACTGTGGGAATCGCCTATGACGGAATGCTCGCGCCGGTGCCGCTCCGCCTCTCGCGCGCTCAAGTTCGGGCGAGGTGATTTGGGGTATGGCGACTGCGCTACCGGCCCAGGTACTTGAGCGTGGCTTCCGTGCGGCTGTGGACGTGCAGCTTGTCGTAAATCGTCCGCACGTAACTGCGCACGGTCTCGAAGCTGATGCCGAGCAGGTCGGCGATTTCCTTGTAGGCGTGTCCTTTGGCCAGTTGCGCGAGCACCTGTTCCTCGCGTTCGGTCAAGGTCTCGACTTCCGGCGCGCGTTGCGGCCTTACCGCCAACTGGCTGAGCTCCTGGAAATACCGCACCACCCGCCGGGCAATCTGCCGGGACATCGGCGCGCCGCCCTCAGTGATTTCGCGAATGGCCTCCAGCAATTTGTCCTTGGGCGTGCGCTTGAGGAGGTAACCCGTCGCGCCCGCCTGGAGCGATTTGAAAATCTGCTCGCTGTCGTCATAAACCGTCAGCATGAGCACGGGCACATCGGGCGCCACGGACTTCAACTGGCGGACACATTCGGTGCCCAACATTCCCGGCATGTTGATGTCCATCAGCACCACGTCCGGCCGGTTCGCCGGAATATGTTTGAGGGCGGATGGGCCGTCGGCGTACGCGGCCTGACACTGAAACCCGGGCGTGCCATTGATCATCGTAGCCAGGTTGGCCCGCACGCCGGGATCGTCCTCCACCAGCGAAACTGTAATTGTTCTAGCCACTTTGCGCTTCTTCATAAACCACCAAAGTGCGGCCCGCCATCCCACATTGATGTTAGACGGGCACAGACTCAAATACTTTTCGGCAAGGGAAATACGAACCGGATTTTGACGCCGTGTCCGGGTGTGCTGGCGAGTTCCGCGCTGCCACCGCACTCCGCGAGTCGCGACTTCATGTTGCCCAGGCCGTTGCCGCCCGGCGCCGCACTCTCCGGCGCGAATCCGTGGCCGTTGTCCTCGATCTGCAGGCACACTTCCGAATCATTCAGCGTGAGCCGCAGCCAGACTTCGGTCGCGCCGGAATGTTTCAGGACATTGTTCAAAGCCTCTTTGACCGCCAGAAAGACATTGTGCCGCACGTCGGCGCGGAGCGGCAATTTCGGCAGATCGGTCGGCATTTCCTGCCAGCACCGCACGGTGGTGTTCTCGAAACATTCGTCGGCAAACCGGCCCACGTATTCCGCGAACCGGGGCAGGTTGTCGTCCTGGGGGTTGGTGGCCCAGACGATTTCGTCGAGCGCCACCACCGCCGCGCGCACCTGGCTGCCGATGCGTGCAAATTGTTTCGGGGCTGTTTCTCCGTCGGCTTCACTCTGGCCCACGTCGCTCAGAATGGAAACCCGCGTCAGAATACCGCCGATGTCGTCGTGCATGTCTTGAGAGATGCGCAAGCGCTCTCTTTCGATGGCGTGTTGGGTTTCCAACTGCGCGAGGCGCCGCTTGTATCTTCTGCGCGCCACGCAATACACCATCCACGCCAACAAGCCGATAACGACCAATCCGACGGCGGCCCGGAACCAACGTGTTTCCCAAAGGTAAGGTTGCACCGTTACGGTCAGGGCCGCGCCGGGTTCGCTCCAGACGCCGTCGGCATTGCAGGCCAGGACCCGAAAAACATAATCACCCGGAGGGATCCGCTGATAGTACGCCACACGCCGTGTGCCGGCCCCGACCCAGTCAGGATCCAAGCCGTCCAACCGAAAACGGAATTGAACTTTTTCTGGAGAAACAAAGCTCAAACCCGCGTAATGAAAATCAATTTCACGCGGTCCCGGCGCGATCGTGAGTGAGAATGGCGGGGTTTCAGGATCGTCGCTGCTTTGAGCTTGAGGTCTGACACTTTGGATTTGCCGATTCACCAACACCTCTTCCAGCAAGACGCGGGGTGGCCGTGTGTCAATTTCCTGCTGGCGGGGGTCAATGACCACCAAGCCCTTGATTGTGGAAAAACAAAGCTGCCCGGATTTCATTTTCAGCCCGGCCGGGAAAAACCCGCTCGCACACTCGTCCACCGGCATCCCGTCGCTGGTGCCGTAAACCCGCGAATGAACAAACCTCGTTTTGCCCTGCGTCAAATCATCGAGCTCCGCTTTGAGGAACCGGAAAATACCGCGATTGCAGCCCAACCAAAGGTGCCCGTCGTCGTCCTCCAGGATTTGGGAAACCGTATCATCTCCCAATCCTTGCCGGGTCGTGAAACCGGCAATGCGGCCGTTCTTCCACCGGCTCAAACCGGCGCCTCCGGTGCCAATCCAAAGCGTGCCCTCACGGTCCAGATAGAGTGCGCGAATGTGGTTGCTGGGAAGACCGTTGGTGGTCGAAAACCTGGCAATGCTGCCTTCGCGCACACGACTGAGTCCTCCCGCGACCGAGCCAATCCACAGCGTGCCGTCCGGTTCCTGCGCGAAGGCCGTCACCGCGCCCCGGGCAACCCGACCGGCAAACGGGATAAATTCGCCGTCCCGGAAATGCATCAGCCTGCCTCGCGAGGTGCCGATCCATAAACCTCCCTGCGCATCCTCGGCCAAGGCGGTGATTATTGTGTCCGCCAACCATTGCTGCTCGGCCGGCGTGTAGGTGGCCACCAGTTTGTCCTCCTTCCATTGCAGCAGCGCTTTCGAACCACCCCACCAAAGACTGCCATCGCGCGTCGCCAGCACCGACTCCACGAACGCGTAGAACGTCACAGCGGCGTTGTTGGTGAAAGGTGCGAATAGTCCCTCCCGGCCCCGGTACAGCCCGCCGCCGGTTGTGCCCACCCAGAGTGTGCCATCGTCGGTTTCAGCCACCGAGCGGACGAAATCATGCGTCAACCCTTGCGCTGCGCCGTACACGGACAGCTTCCGGCGAACCAGCCGGTTGAGTCCAGCGCTGCGAGTCCCGACCCAGAGATTGCCTTCGCGGTCGGCGAGGAGGGAGCGGATGTCATCACCCGAAAGCCCAGCTTGTTTCCTGATCGCGCTAAACCTCCCTTCCTTGAAATAATACAGCCCGGCGTCCAGTGAGCCGGCCCAGACCGTGCCATCGGCCCCTTCCGCCAGACTCGTCACGTAGGCAAAGGGCAGCCCGGATGCCTCATCATATTTGCCCCACACGCCGTGCCGGCGACATAGTATCTTCCAGTTGCCGATGCCCGCCCAGAGGTTACCGTCCCGGTCTTCGAGCAGACAATAAGGGAAGAACTTTTCATCGCCGGGCGGCCCCACGCTCTCGGTCAACCGACCGTCCTTGAACTCAAACAAGCCTTGTGACGAGGAAATCCATATCGAGTTGTGCCGGTCTCTCAGCAGTGCGCGAATGAGGCCACGACCCAGCCCGACCAGCGCTTCGTCCTTGATAAACTTTCCGTCCTGCCAAAGGCTCACGCCGCTGGAAGTGCCGATCCAAAGACGCCCTAACGAATCCCCGGCGAGTGCGGTCACGTTGACGTCGTTCAAACCATCCTCCGCAGTGAATCTCTCGATCCTCCCGTCCCGCAATCGGCTCAATCCGCCGCCGTAGGTCCCAATCCAAAGGCTCCCTAGATTATCTTCATAGAGCGCCCGCACCAGCACACTCGGCAATCCCTCGGCCAGGCCAAACACGGTAAATCGTACGCCATCAAAACGCGCCAACCCGGCTTGCGTGCCGAGCCACAAGTAACCGTCGCGCGTTTGCAAGCTGACGCTGATGGTGCTTTGCGGCAGCCCATCCTCCGTCCGCCACGCGCGGAAAACAAATCCTTCGCCCGCGGGCGGCTCATTCGTGGCCGCGATGGCAAGGCTTGCGGTCAACCAACACCCGCCTGCTACCAGTGCCATGACTGCGCGAGCCGCAAAGAAAGTTCTTGCGGACAAAAACATTGGAAACGCGGACCCATCCTTGGGCTTTCCTGCTGCCGCTGTCAAACAAAAGACCGGTGAACCAGGTGAAGGGAAACTTCTCGCCCAGTTTCCGGAGGGGCCCTTCAACAAACCAACGCGAGTTAAAAAACCTCCGCCTTCAGTCCAGTAACCTGGCGCACCGTTTGCGCGATGCGCGAAAGGCTCTTGAGCGACAGATGCCCGCACTCGGAGTGCGTCGTCGGGCGCGTGGCGGAGTAAATTTGCACGAGCGAAATCTGCGCGCCAGCGTTCTTCAGTTCCAGCAGACGGCTGGCGTATTGATCAATTTCCTCCAATGGCGGTTCTTCGCCGTTGATCGCCGGGAAGAGGCTTTGAATCACGACCGGTCGTTGCCGCGCAGTGAGGAGGATGTTCGCCAGTATCTTTTCGAGCGGCACATCGGGCTTGTTGACGCGGTTCAGATACGCCTGCGTGCCGCCGTCGAGCTTGGCCCAGACTTCGTCGAGCTTTGTAAAATGCTTCAACCCTTGTTGGACCACCGGGAGGTCGAGTCCGATGGAGTTGGTGACCAGCACGAGCTTGAAAAAAGTCGAATGGGTCAGCGCACGAACGTGAATGACCTCCTGCAATGCTTCCATGAAGTTTGGGGCGAGCGTCGGTTCGCCGTCGCCGCTCAGGGTCACGTGGCGGAGCTGGAGCAATTCGTCGGGCATGGCCCGGTACGATGGCCGCTCGCGCAACCGGCCGGCACGCACAAAGGCAATCGTCTTCTTCAGTTCCGCGGCCATCGCCTCCACATCGAGGATCCGCTCGCTGGAAATGGTGGTGCGATTGACCTCGCAATAGACGCAGTCGAAGTCGCACCGTTTGTCCGGGTTCATGTTGACGCCGATGGACAGCCCGCGCGCCCTCGGCGAGACGACGACATAGACGAAGCGGTTGTCGAGGAAATCGCGCGCACAGCCGAACGCGGTTTCGTGTGGGTCGGTTTCACGCGCGGCGCAATGCTTCTTCCGCTCCGCGGGCTGCGTCAACTCCGTTTGCTTGTCAGTGACTTCTATCACAATTACTATGCCCCACCGTAAACGCGCACCGCGGCCCGCTCTACACCCGGTTTGCCAAAAGTTAGACATTTTTTGCAGGATACAGGTCAGGCTTGGGCGCGGTGAAGCGGAGCGGCGATTGGGCGATTTACTTTGGGGCGAGTGAACCGGGCATGGATATTCGAACCGACAACAGAGACGAACACCAATGAACAAACCGGCCAAATCACCCAGGGACGCCGCAACCAAACTTCCGGCGCGGTATCTTCAGTTTCAAAAAAGCTATCCGGGCGTGTTTCGAGCTTACGATATGCTGGGAACGGCCACCGCAGCTGCCGGTCCGCTGGACCCGAAAACCCGGGCGCTCGTCAAACTCGGCCTGGCCATCGGCGGGCAGATGGAGGGCGCGGTGCACAGCCACACGCGACGGGCGCTGGAGGCCGGCTGCACGGCGGCGGAGATTAGACACGCCGTCGTGCTGGCCACGACCACGCTCGGTTTCCCGAGCATGATGAAGTGCCTATCGTGGGTGGATGACGTGTTGAAAGATTCCACTTGAATCCACGGCCCTCCCGGTCGTGTGCGGCATTTTCAATCTGTCTCCCGGCGATGGCGGCGGGTACTGCGACGTGAAATTCGAATGCAGAAAAACCATGATGCAGTAACTTGAGATGTTCGGCCGCGAAACCGTGGCGGTTGAACGAAACTCAAACCTGAAGCAGAAAGGAATTGTTATGGCTCGATATGTCAGTCTCCTCCGATTCACCGCCCAAGGTGCTCGGAATCTCAGGCAGTCACCCGCGCGCGCATCGGCGTTTCGCCGGGCGGCGGAGAAAGCAGGCGTCAAAGTTGAAGCCCAGCTTTGGACGGCCGGCGCTTACGACGGCATCTTGATTCTCAACGCGCCCAACGAAACCAAGGCCCTGAACGTGGTTGCGAAGCTGACCGCGTTGGGTAACGTGAGCACGCAATCGCTGCGGGCCTTCGACGCGAAGGAATTCGCGGCAGTTGTGGGCAAGTAAGCTCCTCCGAGTACAACGGTGTAACTCCGTTACGACGACGACTTCATTGAAGCCGCCGCATTTCTCTGCGCGAGTTGAGTGCGCCCGGGCGTGTCCGCGCTGCAAACTGCCCGCTCCCACCGGGCTGATTGATTTCCTACACGCGCTTGCGATTGCTCGCAATGCCAGCGTTCTGACTCCGCCAGGCTATTGACGCTATGGCCCGCAGAAATCGGTTGAAGGAGGGCACTCTCCGTTTGTCGAAACGCCAAAGAAGCCGGCATTGATTCGGCGTCCTAAACAGACGAAGCAAAAAATGCGAAGCATTGGACAACCGATGCGTAGTGCGTTTCCGGTGGATGGATGACCCTGCTATCGTGGTTGGCGCAATAGGCGCCGGGCAGTGAAAAACAATAACAAGAGCGAACAATGAAAAAACTGATTGCAGCAGCGGTAGCGATAACGTTTGGCACAGTGATGGTGGCCTCGGCCGCCGACGCCAAGGAGAATTGGGACAAGCAATGCGCCAAGTGCCACGGCCCGGACGGCAAAGGCCAGACCAAGATGGGCCAGAAACTGAGCATCAAAGACTTGACGGACGCCAAGGTGCAGGGCGAACTGAAGGACGACGCGGCGTTCAAGTCCATCAAGGAAGGGATCAAGGACAAAGAAGGCAAGCAGGTGATGAAAGCGGCGGAAGGTTTGTCCGACGACGACATTAAGGCGTTGGTGAAACACGTCCGCACCTACAAGAAGTAACTGGCTTTTCGTTTGGGCGATAAGGCGCTCAAACGGTAGTACCGGGGCAGAATGGGGAATGAGCTCGGTCGGGCCGGCAGGGAATCAGGGTGCCGGCCAGGAAGTTCGCAATGATGGGAGTCGTGCGAAGACATTTCGAATCAGAAGGACGTGACCTACAGGTTTTAGCTGGCTCAACATGTCAATAAACCCGTATCACAAGGTTGGGCAAAGTAACGAGACGCCTTAAGCCGCATGAAAATGCCGCCACAGATTCTCCGATTGGCGCTGCTCACACTGGGCATCGTCGGTTCATATTTGGTCGCGCGCTACTTTTTGACACCGCCATCGTTCGGGCAGTACGCCTTTTATCGCGGCGCGGCGCTGGAGGAAATCGCATCACGGACACCGGTGTATGCCGGCAAGAAGGCTTGTGATGAATGTCACTCCGACGTGCTGGAAAAACTCGCCAAGGCCGAACACAAAACGCTTTCGTGCGAAGGCTGCCACGGTGTCAGCCAGGAGCACGCGGCCAACCCGGACATCACACCGATCAAGCTTACCGGCAACCACTGCATCCGCTGCCACGAAGCGAATCCGTCGCGACCGGCATGGTTCAAGCAAATCACGGTGAAGAATCATTACACGGGGCAGAAATGCTCGGAGTGTCACGTGCCCCATCAACCGAACGAGGTGCCATGAAACATCAGGTCTCCCGCCGTCACATGTTCGCCACCGTTGGCGCTGCGCTGGGTGGTTTGCTATCACTGACCGCCGCGCGCACGGCCAAGGCGGTGGTGCAAAAGCATTTTGTTTCCTCGCAAGCCCCCGGCGGTTACGACCCGACCAAGCATAAATGGCTGATGTGTTTCGATGTGGAGCGCTGCATCGGTTGCGGCCTGTGCGTCGAGGCCTGTAAGACGGAGAACCACGTGCCGCAGGGGCCGACTTACTTCCGCACCTGGATCGAGCGCTACGTCATCAAGAAGCCCAAGCCCGGCTTGGCCGATTCACGTGGCGAAGTGCTCGTGGACTCGCCCAACGGGGGACGCAATGGCTTTTCACAGCCGCTGGTGCCACGCGAGGAAATCCTGAAGTCATTCTTCGTCCCGAAGATGTGCAACCTCTGTGAGAATTCACCCTGCACGCAGGCTTGCCCGGTCGGCGCGACGTTTGACTCGCCGGACGGCGCCGTGCTGATTGATCCGAACTACTGCATCGGTTGCGGTTTCTGCATCCAGGCCTGCCCCTACGGCTGCCGGTTCATGAACCCGGAGACGCATACGGCGGAGAAATGCAGCCTCTGCTACCACCGCATCACCCGTGGGTTGAAGCCGGCATGTGTGGAAGTCTGCCCGAGCGAGGCGCGGATTTTCGGCGATTTGAAAAACCCGGTGGAGAACGATCCCATCCAATCCTTCGTCCAAAAGAACAAAGTGCAAACCTTGAAGCCGCATCTGGGCACCGAACCGCGCTTGCTCTACGCGGGGATGGACAAGGAGGTCAGATAGCATGTCATCCGAGTTGGTCCAAACGCTGGCGGAAGGTGTCCCACATTTCGACGGGTTCGTTTACCCGAACGAAATCCATCTGCTGTGGAGCGTGCTGATCGTCGTTTACCCGTACGTCACCGGGTTGGTCGCCGGCGCGTTCATTCTGGCTTCACTGGTGCGGGTGTTCAAAGTGAAGGCGCTTGAGCCGATCTATCGCTTTTCCCTGCTCGTGTCGTTCTCTTTCCTGCTGGCGGCGCCGTTACCGTTGTTGTTCCACCTCGGCCATCCGGAACGGTGCTTCGAGGTGATGATGACGCCGCACGTGACGTCGCCCATGGCGATGTTTGGGTTCGTCTATGCCTGGTATCTGATGGCAGTGCTGCTGCTGGAACTGTGGTTTGATTATCGCAAGGATTTTGTCGAATGGTCCAAGACCGAAGGCGGCATCCACGGCACGATTTACCGTTTGTTTACGCTCGGTGTGACCGATGTCTCCCCGGCGGCGTTGCGACTGGACGAGCGCCTGGGGAAAATCGTCACCATCGTCGGCATTCCGTCCGCCTTTCTGCTGCACGGCTACGTTGGTTTCATTTTTGGCTCGATCAAAGCCAACCCGTGGTGGGGAAATGTGTTGATGCCGATCATCTTTATTTTTTCGGCGATGGTTTCCGGCATCGCGCTGTGCGTGTTTCTCTACATGGTCATCAATTGGGGCCGCCGCTTGCCGCAGAACATCGTGTGCCTCGACACAATGGCAAAATTCCTTTTCTACGCGCTGGTGATTGATGCTTCGATTGAAGGGCTCGACTGGATCCACCGCCTCTATGCGGCGGACGAATCCATCAGTGTGCTCAAGACACTGGCGTCCGGCAGACTTTTTTACACGCTGCTCGTCGGGCAGGCTTTCTTCGGCACGCTGGTACCGCTGTTGATGCTCGGGTTGCTGCAACTCGTGCAGAAGCGCGTTCCCGTTTTGGGCCGGGAACGAATGTATTTCGTCAGCAGCATCCTGATTCTGCTGGGCGTTTTCGCCATGCGTTGGAACGTCGTCATCGGCGGCCAGCTTTTCTCCAAGAGCCTGCGCGGCTTCACGACCTACAAAATGGAACTGTCCGGTCAGGAAGGTTGGCTGCTGTCGCTCGCGTTGCTTCTTCTGCCGTTTTTCATTCTTGCCGTGCTGTTAAAATATTTCCTGCCGATAAAATACGTGTTCCAGAGTCATAAGGAACTCGCGGAAACAACGACGACGATCTGACCTTTCTTGAACCGGGTGATCGGCGTTCTTTGGGAAGCAGAAGGCAAAAAAAGCTCATCCTTTGGCAAGTGATGTTTGGCAAGTTATGGCCAGTGCCAGCAACTTGTGCCACGACACGATGAATGGCCACGGCAAAACTTCTGTAACGTTGCTGACGTTGACGGTCCTTTTCCTGGGATTGGCTGCGGCCTTCCTCTTCAACTTGTGGGGACGCTTTGTCGCCTCGCCCTCCATCCCGCTGGTGAACACGAACTTTCTCGACACAGCGACGGCCCGGCGATCCTACGCGGACCTTGTTAAAGCCAGCGAGGACTTGTCGGATTTCGATTGCTATGCCTGTCACGAGAAAGGGAAGCCGCCGCCGCTGCGCTTCGACACCAACCAGAATCTCATCATCCCCAAGGAGCATTCCGACATCGTGATGCATCACGGCAGCCACGAACGAAACAACAACTGCTTCAACTGTCACAACGAAACCAACCTCGAACTCTTCCAGACGAAGGACAAACACGAACTGAAACTCGCGGACAGCGCTCCGCTCTGCGGCA
Organism: uncultured Bifidobacteriaceae bacterium; assembly: GCA_964574525.1. Taxonomy (GTDB): domain Bacteria; phylum Verrucomicrobiota; class Verrucomicrobiia; order Limisphaerales; family JADLHS01; genus WYBW01. The sequence goes on along the minus strand of CAZNOE010000006.1, from coordinate 16,212 downwards.
GTTGCCATGGCCCGACGTATCGCGACTGGGAAGCCGGCGTCCACGGGCGGACGAGCGGATATTGGGATCGTTCCCTCGGCGCCATGGACCGGAAACTTTGCGTGAACTGCCACAACCCGCACTCGCCGAAATTCCCCGGGCGCAAACCCGCGCCGGGTCCGCATCCGCTCCGCGGCGGCGAGGCTGCCATCGCCCACGCAGAAACCAAACACTGACATGAGCGCGCCCAATTCCAATCCCGTTGGCGCCACGACGAACGGCATGAACCGCCGCAGTTTCCTGCGCACGTCGGCGGTGCTCACGACCGGACTCGCGGCACTCGCGGCGAGCCTCAAGCCGCTCATGGAAATGGAAGATTTCCCGACCGCCGAGCGGTTCATGCAGAAGTATTACAAACAGATGACGTCCGACGACATGGCGAAAGTTCTCAAACGCATCGAGAACGAAGTCGAGAAACAATACGGCCTCCGCCCGCACGTGCGCGACTACAAGCCGATGGACGGTGTGGAGTTCGTTTATTGCCTCAACCTCACGCGCTGCATCGGCTGCCGGAAATGCGTCCACGCGTGCGTGGCCGAGAACAACCTGTCGCGCAACCCGGAAATTCAATACATCCGCGTGTTGAAAATGCCGCACGGCTCGCTCGACATGGAGAAGGCCGAGCACCATTACGACCCGCCCCAAGTGCCGGAAAAAGATTTCTTCTACATGCCCGTGCAATGCCAGCAGTGCAAAAACCCGCCCTGCGTCAAGGTTTGTCCGGTGCATGCGACGTGGCAGGAGACGGACGGCATCACGGTGATTGATTACGATTGGTGCATCGGCTGTCGCTATTGTGAAGCCGCCTGTCCTTACTTCGCGCGCCGGTTCAATTGGGCGAAGCCGGAAATTCCGAAGGAACGCCTCAACCCGGAAATGTCCTACCTCGGCAACCGCCCGCGGCGGCAGGGGATCATGGAGAAATGCCATTTCTGCATCCAACGCACGCGCCAGGGAAAATATCCGGCTTGCCTGGAAGCTTGTCCCGCCGGGGCGCGGAAGTTCGGCAACATTCTCGATCCGAACAGCGAAGTCTCCTACATCCTCCGCACCAAGCGCGTGTTCATCCAGCTCAAGGAGGAAGTCGGGACTTCGCCAAGGTTCTTTTACTACTTCGACGTATGATCCAGGCGACGAAAAACTATCTGACGTTCCTCCAACGTTGCGTGCGCATCGCCTTCGTCGGCGACTGGCGTTACTACGCCTGGATGGGCGCGCTTACGGTGCTGTGCCTGCTCGGATTGAACGCCTACTGCAAGCAATTCGCGCACGGCCTCATCACCACCGGCATGAGCGACGAAGTTTCGTGGGGCGTCTATATCGCGAACTTCACGTTCCTCGTCGGCGTGGCCGCGGCGGCGGTGATGATGGTGATTCCGGTTTACATCTACAACAACGAGGAACTCCATGACCTGGTCATCTTTGGCGAACTGCTCGCCGTAGCCGCAATCATCATGTGTCTGTTGTTCGTAACCGTGGACCTTGGCCGCCCGGACCGTTTCTGGCATCTGATTCCCGGCATCGGGGAATTCAACTTCCCCGCCTCGATGTTAAGCTGGGACGTCATCGTGCTCAACGGCTACCTCGTGCTCAACGTCCATATCTGCGGCTATCTTTTGTATTGCCGATACCAGAAAAAGATGCCGGCGCCGTGGTTTTACGTTCCGTTCGTGTTCATCGCCATCGTCTGGGCAATTTCAATTCACACGGTCACGGCGTTTCTTTACGTGGGTTTGGGGGGCCGGCCATTTTGGAATTCCGCCATCGTCGGCCCGCGCTTTCTGGCGTCAGCGTTCACGGCCGGCCCGGCCTTGATCATTCTCGCGATTCAAGTTGTCCGCCGCGTCACAGCGATTGTTCCCAAAGGCGAGGCCACGCCTTGGCAAGGAAGCGCAAGCGCGTCGAAAGCCACATTGCAGCGCGCGGCCACGCTCGACGATCTAAACTTGCTGGGTCGCTACTTGCGGGAGTTTGCGTCGGTTTCCAAGGAAACGCGGCAGAGCATTTTGCCTGACTTGGCGGTGTTGGATGTCTCTTCGGGCGATGTGCTGTTGCGTCAGGGCGAGACGGACAAACATGCGTTCTTCGTCTTGAAAGGTCGCGTGGTGGTGGAGCGTGAAGAAAGCGGGCGCCACCGCATCACGCGCAGTGCCGGGCCAGGCGAGCAGTTTGGCGAGGTCTCCGCGCTCGGCGGGACTCCGCGCATGGCGACCGCCATCGCCGAGGAAGCGACACAAGTATTGCGCGTTCCAGCGGACGCCTTGCGGAAGCTGATGAAAGCTCCGCAGATGAACAAGATCGTTCACGCGCGGATGGCTGAGCGGCTCATGATCACGGATCGTGCGCTGATGACGCTGCGCGGCATTGTGCAGGTCTCGATGCTCATCAATGTCTTTCTGCTGCTGAACGAGGTTTTCAAGGAATTTTACTCCGGCAACCTCCATGTCGCGTCGGCAAAATATCTTTTCGTCGGTTTGCACGGCCATCACGCGCTCGTGCCGTGGATCTGGACGGCCATCGCATTGAATCTCGGCGCGATGGTGTTGCTCCTTTTGCCGGTGAGCCGCAGCTTGAAGTGGCTCAATCTCACCTGCGTCATGTGCATCGTGGGCATCTGGATTGAAAAGGGCATGGGTCTGGTCATTCCCGGCTTCATTCCCACGCCGCTCGGCGCGATGGTCGAATACACGCCATCGCTGAATGAAACGCTGATTTGCTTCGGCATCTGGGCGTTCGGATTGTTGTGCTACACAATTTTCCTGCGCATGGCCGTGCCGATCCTGCAAGGCCGGCTCACGAAGGCGAACGAAGGCATGTCCGACGCGCAAATCGCCGTGTCGCTTGCCGCGGTTCCGGCCAAGGTCTAACTGCCATGGCCACCACGCTTACAGCAGACGACGCAAAGCAGTCGCTGAACACGCACGTCGCGGCGAAAGGTTTCGAGCTTCGCGAAAAATACGGTCCGCACATCGGCTGGAACGAGTTGCTGCGAATTCTGGAAGATCGCTCCGTTGTCCGGTATCCGTGTGAAATCGTTTTCGATGCGCAGCCGTTGCTTGAAGGCGAGTTCGCGCATCCTGAGCCGAACAGCGATGACCCGAAGGATGGATTCAAGATCTTCGTGCATCCGTTTTTCAGCCTCGACCCGGCGCGCGTGCCCTACCTGGTGCTCTATCAACTGGTGCTCGTCAACTACGGCCCCTTTGCCTCTGCGGAAGATGCGGAGACCTTCGGTTCAACCGCTCTTGGTCTGTCGAGAGACGAGTACTACGAAACCCTTTGCGCGATGGCTGATGAGATTAACGGACCCGAAACGTTCGCATCGGCATAGAATCGTTTAAGGCGCGTCCGTCGGTCGAAAGCTGCTCTCTCCCGGGTGTCAAACCGGGTGGATTCGATGAGCACAGACAGGCCAAGAAATTCGTCACGCTGCGAAGAAACCACTCCGGCGCGAAAGGCGGAGGCTTCGTTTTCCCGACTTGTGCTCGGTTGGTTCGTGCCGGAAAGCGTTGTTCATCCAGTATAATGCAGCACAGCGCGACGCATCGCGGATGGATCAAAAAACCTCTGCCTTCAATCCAGCCACCTTCCGGACGCGGCGGGCGATGAAGGAAAGGTCTTTTAGCGGCAGGTGCGCGCAGTCCGGGCGGTGCGGCGGACGATGCGCGGAATAGATTTGAACCAGGGTTATTTGAGCGCCCGCATCCTTCAACTCCCGCAAGCGTTGCGCGTATTGCTCGATCTCGTTCAGGGGCGGCCCTTCTCCGCCGATTTGAGGAAACAAACTTTGAACGATCACGGGGCGCCTCCGGCTGATGGCCAGAATGTTGTCCAGGACTTTCTGCAGGCTGATGTCCGGACGATTGACCTTGCTCATGTACTCCTGAGTGCCCGCGTCCACCTTGACCCACACTTCGTCCCACGCTGCGAGCAGTCCCAGCGCGCCTAGCACTTCTGTCTTGTCCAGCCCGGTTGTATTAGTGATGAGCACGATCTTGAATGGAAAGTTCTCCTTCACTCGAAGGTGCACCACCGCCTCGACGACCTTGGTGAAATCCGGACAGAGTGTGGGTTCGCCATCGCCGCTTAGGGCGACTCCCTTCAGTGTCAGCAGTTCCGGCGGCACGTTCCGAAACCAGTCCAGTTCGCCAAGTTTGTTCTGCCGGACCAATTTCAAAAAAGCGGTCAACTCTGCCGACATGAGCTTGGTGTCAATCTTTCCGAGGAAATCGGGCACGTCACGGTTTACCTCGCAATAAACACAGTCGAAATTGCACTGCTTGTCCGGGGTCAAATTGATTCCGAGCGAAAGCCCGCGGGCGCGTTGCGAAATCACGGCGTAAACATACCGGTTGCCCAGGAAATTCCGCGGGCGGCCGAAGGCGGTATCCGTTCCCCACGGTCGGAACGAAACTGAAACGTTTGCCGATCGTTTTGAATCCGGCTTCACTGATCCGTCACGCACCTTGAGAGGAGGGCGCGGGCCAGAGGCGATCAACCGCCACGCACTCTCGGCATCGCGGCGCAGGATGCCATCGGTAAGAATGCGCGCGCGCAGGCCGCCGTTGCCTTTGAGCCACGCCTCGGCCTGTTCGTGGCGGAAGGCGTTGTTCATCCAGAAACAGGGGCGACATTCCTCGACGCCAACGAAGCGGATGCCTTGGATCTCGAACTCCTGACCGACCAGCGCGTTCAGGTCAATGCCTTCGGTGATGACGTTGCGGCGCGTGACGGACGGAGGCACGTCGGGAAGGCCAAGTTCGCGCCGGAGTTGTTCGAAGACCTCCCATGCGAAGAAGGTGATCTCGCCTTTGTAGTCTTGCTTGTAGCCGAAGAAGCGGTCGCCGCAAATCCCGCGCCCGGCGACGCACTCAATCTCATCGCGCTCCAAAACTGGATGCTCACCGGGTGGCTGTCCGTGGTGGCCGAAATAGTTGTGGCCGGGAGAAATGAACAGGTGGCGGACGCACATCACGAAGGGTTCATTTGCGGCCCAGCACGTCCTCCACCCACGTCAGCGCGGCCATCATGCTGGGGAAACCGAGTGTGGTGGTGGCGAGCAGAACGACGTGGCGGATTTCATCGGGTTTGCAACCGGCAGCCAGCGCGCGGCGGGTGTGGCTGTGGACCGCGCCTTCGCGCCACGCTCCCGTAGCGATGGCGAGCTTCGCGAGCGCGCGGGTCTTCGCGTCGAGCGGACCAGCTTCCGCCGTGGCCGCGCCGAGCGACTCGTAGGCGCGCATGATGGCGGGATACTTTTTGCCGAACTGCTGGAAGCGGGTCGGGGGCTGCGTTTTCTTGGACGGGCTGGATTTGGTTTTCATGCCGTCGAAATGATTCAGAAGCGGTATTGCAGACCAGCCGAAATGACGTGGGCGTCGAAGTTGTTGTTCCCGCCGGAGGTTTGGTCCTCGGAACGGAAGTAAGCATAGCGCAGCGTGCAGCGCAGGTTGCGGCTGATGCGTTGGACCAAGCCGACGGAGACGGCGTGTTCGCGGACGCTCGCGCCGTAGGGCACGCTGACTTGATAGTTGCCGCCGTCGTAGTTGTCGGCGCGGTAGTAGGAGTAATCCGCAGTCAGGTCGGTTTTCTTCCCCAAAGCGATGCCCGCGCCCAACGTCGCGAACCAGTAATCGTTCTGCGATTTCTGCACCAGTCCGGGTGTGGCCGTTGAATCGCTAACCGGCGTGGTGAGTTCGTCGAGCACGTAGCTGATGCTGCCCTGGAGGTAGAGCCGGTCCAGTGGACTCCACGTGAGGCTCTGACTGATGATGTGCGTGTTCAGGTCGGCGCTGTCCACGGTAGACAGCAAATCGGCGCGCGTCTTCACGGTGGAAATCTGGTAATCGTAGCGGGTGACGGAGGTCAGGTTGGGCAAGGCCCGCCAGGTCAGGCGGATGTTGGCGTCGTGTGTGAAGGAATCATTCGCGCGCAGGTAAGCCGGATAGCGATTGATGCTGAACGTGTCGTTCGGGGTGGTGTCCACGCTGTGGTCATAATCGCGGCTGCGCACCTGATAGTAGTATTGCGCGGCGAGGCTGAGTTTGTGCGTGGGATACCAGTTCGCGCCGACAATGTATTTCTGGAGCAAGCCCTGATAGTCGGTGACGCGGCGGAAATCCGTGTCGGGTGGCGATGACAGGACGTTGGCGTCAATCGGGCGGGATTGCTCGCGGAGTTCGCCGTCATCCACCTCCCATTCGCCGCGCGCGTAGAACAGCCAGTTGGTGATGCCGGTGTAGCGCACTTCCAGTCGCGGCGCGACCGTGGTCTGGCGGCGGCTGGTGTCGGTGGCCACCAAGCCGGTGGCGTTCGGGTCGGGGATGATGATGCCGCCGAGATTGATACCGGAGACAACGCCCGGGTTGAACGGCTGGTAGAGCGAAACGCCGTCCACGTCCTGGTGTTGGATTTTCAACGCGGGAACAATCACCCAGTTCTGCGCGGGCGAGAACATGAAGCTGAGGTTCGCGACGTGCTGGTTGAGTTGGGAACTTCCCGAGAGGTTGATAAAACCCGGCCCGCGCAGGACGGCGGGATCATACACGGGATCAAACTGGTCACCGTAAATGCGGCTGCCCGTCAGGTCGGTGTCCAGGCGCGTGTAGCCATAGCCGGCCGAGAGGACGGTTGTTTTGTTGAACCACGTGCTGCTCCAGCCGTGGACGTTGAACAAGTCCGACTCGACGCCCTCTTTCTGCGTGACGTGCGAACTGGGCGTGCCCGGGAGGTCCTGGAAGTTCAGCGAATTGTTCCGGTCGCTCCACTGGTAGGTGAGTTTCGCGCCGAAGTCGGTCTTGCCGATCTTGTGGGTGACCTCGCCTTCGATGGTGTCGCGTTTCTCGTCGAGATCGTAGAACGAAGCGCCGATGCCGCGCGCGCCGAAAGGGCTGCTCACCCGTCCCCAACTGGTGGAATCCTTCTGGCCATCGCGAAAGTCGTGGGAGTATTTGACGCGGAGTTCCGGCCAACCGGGCAGCGTCAGGCCGCCTTCCACCCAGAAGTTACCGCGATCCACGAACAGTTCGCTGTCGGCCAGGGGAAACCACAAGTCCGCGCCCGGTAGAAAACCGCCGCTGCCGTTGTAGTAGGTGCGGGACTCGGTGTAGCCCGCGCGGAAAAATCCCCGATCCTCGCGCGTCAGATCCAACCTCAGTCCGTAATCGTGGTAATCAAACAGGCCGTGCCCATCGAGTTTGAGCAGCCATTTATTCGTCAAGGAATGCTCGTAGTGAAAATCCTCCACGCCGCCGAAGACGGAGTTCGCGGGCAGGCCGACACGCTGTTGGAACGCAGCCTTATTGCCGTCAACGCTCGCACTGCCCAGCGAGAGGGTCGCCCAGTTGGAAAAATCGGCGGCGCCTTCGTCCAGCGTGACAGGCGGGGAAGTCTTGGGGGGCTTTTCTTCTGCCGCTTTGGGTTCGTCCGCAAACGCAGGATAGGCGAGCGCGCCCAGCAAGGCCAGAAGCAAACCGCAGCGGCACACTGTCGCTTGTTGTGACCGTCCGCCAACCGTGCGCAAGATTCTGAATGGCTTCATAGGCAATGGTTCAGTAACGCAAGGTGGTGTTGATTTGCGAACCGTGGACGGCTTCGTGGCAGCCGGCGGTCCAGCAAGTGCCGGTGCGCAGCAAGGCGCTGTGGGGCATGCCGCCAATCAGGACGCTGCTGTTGGCATCCTGGACGTGGCACTTCAAACAGAGGTTCGCGTTGCGCGAGGCCAGCATCTTGGCGTTGACCGTTCCGTGCGGGTTGTGACAGGTGGTGCATCCGTCCCGCATCGCCTCGTGCTCAAAGGCGAACGGCCCGCGCTGGGCTTCGTGGCATTTCGTGCAGGTTTCGTCGTGTGTCAGCAGGGATTTTCCACCGGCGAACCCATCGCCTTGGTGAGGATTGTGACAGTCCGAACAGGATACCTTGCCTGCCAGCACGGGATGCGAATGTGGCAGGTTGAACTGACCGCGCTTGTCCAGGTGACAGGCAAAACAGGTCTCCGGGTTCTTGCGCGGATTAAGAATCGTGTGATTCGCGCCGCCGCTCTCGACGTGTTTGCTGCCCGGGCCGTGGCAGGATTCACAGCCGGCTGCGAGCGCGTTCTGGCCAGGGGCTTGGAGGCGCGCGTGATCGGCGGTGGCAAACGGCTTGGTGATTTTCTCGTGGCACTCCTCACAGGACTTCGAGCCGGCGTAAGTCGCGCCGGGAATTTGCGGCGGGGCAACGATCAGACGGTTGGCGGTAGTGCAACTGATGGCGACCACGCCCAACCCGACGACTGAACCGAACAGCAGCAAGCGGCGTTGGTTCAGCCACACCTTGAGCCGCAGGGGCAATGATGGAAGGAGTTTCATGGCAAATGAAAAGGGTTCACGGGTCAAGCAGCATAGGCAGGAACAGGTTTGCCGCTAGACGGCCCGAGAGCCGCCTCCAATGTGGCCAGTTCGCTCTGGCAGAATTCCACTGCCAGACTGGCGATGGCTGGATACAGCGGGAGTGCGGCCTTGGTGCGAATTTTTTCGGCGAGGTCACCGAGCCACGACAGCACATGAGCCTTGAGAAAATCGCGCTGCATTTCGCGGGCGCGGGTTTGCTTGGCGGAATCTCCTGCGTCTCCGAACGCCTGCTCTCGGTCGCAGAGGTAAGCCAAGTAATGAAACTCCAGTCCAATGTGGTCGGGCAGTTCCTTGAAATCGGCGCTGATCTCCAAAGCGGCGAGGCGATACCACTGCTGCACGTCCAGCGCCGGTTGCCCCATCAACAGGCCGGAGACTTCGCGCCCCTCGATCTCGCGCCGGTCACGGAAGACCGATTCGTAAGGAGCAACATATTGTCCGCCCGGCACGAGGAACAGCTTGGTGAATTCCCGGCGGGCCGAGTTGGAAAATCCTTGGGCGTCCATCGCCTCCGACACGCGCTGAAAGTTTTCCACGACGGCTGGACTGAACCAGTCGGCCAGCGCCGCTTGGAAAGCATCGTCACGCAAGCGCGCGAGAAACTTCGGCCCGGGCGATTCAAGAAACGCCGCGCTCAGGAAACGGTAAAGGTCGCGCCGGGCGAGCGCCAATTCCGCGAGGACTTGCGCGCCGGTTGGGTCTGCTGGATTGCTCAGAAGAGTTTCCACCGGCGTTCCTCAACTCGGCATGACGAACTTGATGTTGGGTTTGGTGAGCGCCGGGTCGTTGAAATCCGCCGGACGCGCTTCGGTCGTCCCGGTGAAATCCGCGACAAACGTGATCGCGCCGGTCAGACAGGTGGCCTCACAGGCTGGTCGCAATCCGGCGTCCAGCCGGTGGACGCACATCGTACACTTGCTGACCTTGCCGGTATCCGTGTCAATGCGCGGAGCGCCGTAGGGACAGGCGAAGGTGCAGTAGCGGCAGCCAATGCACTTGTCCTGATCAATCAGCACCACGCCGTCGGCGCGCTTCGTGATCGCGCCGACCGGGCACGATTTCTTGCAGGCCGGCTCGTCACAATGATTGCAGGCCAGCGAAATGAACTCGCGTTTGACATTCGGGTAGTCGCCGGTCTCGCGCTCGATGACGCTGCGCCAGTCCGTGCGCAAGGGCGTGCGGTTTTCGGCCTTGCAGGCCACCTGGCACGAGCGGCAACCGATGCACTTTCTCAAATCAATGATCCATCCGACTTTTGGCATAAAAGTATTCCTGTTAGCGGGTTCGGACTTTCTCGACTTCGACGCGCGTGTCATAGAACGACGCGCTGCCGCCGATCTTGTCTTGCAACGTGACGTTCGGCAGGGCCGGATCGGTTCGCATGAGGGGCGTGGTCTGGATCCCCGCGCCCCGCGACGAATCGTGCGCCGTTTGGTTGCCGTTGACCGTGAACGGCTGCGAGGACATGGCCCAGTGACCGAAATGGTGTGAGACGGCCACCACGCCCGGACGCACCGTCGCCGTAACCCGCGCCAGGGCAACCGCACCGGCAGGCGCCATGGGCGATGTGAGCCGCGCCTGGTCGCCGGTGCGGATGCCGCGGGCCGCCGCATCCGCCGGGTTCAGCTCGATGAAGTTTTCCGGCCGGATGGAAACCAGCCAGGGATAACGGATGGTGTGCATCTGGGTGTGCCAGGCCAGCTTGTAGGTGACCAGTTGCAGCGGGAACTCAGTGTCGCGCGATTCCATGGAGTTGCCGAGCACGTCCGCAATGGGTTCGTATTTGGCCAGACCATCGAAATACTGGCCGGTCATGGAGTCGTGGGTCGTCGCGAGTTTCTCGGAAAAGAAAAACAACCGTCCGCCAAACCGATTGCGCTGTTTGTCCCCGTCATACGCTTGTGTGTAATCCTCGAAGCGTCCGCCACGGGCCAGCACATAGTCGGTTCCGGGACCGCCGCTCTGCGCCGCCATGTTGCCGATCGCCTTGCCCCAATAATCCCACGCGTTATTCAACCCGACCGGCCACCCCATCGCTTTGCCGAGGCCGATGAGGATGTCTTCCAGGGTCTTGGCGTTTGGCAACACTCCCCGGTAGTCGCCGCTCACGGGATCAACCGTGCCGACGACCGGCTGCCGCACGCCGCTGTACTTGGTGATGATCGTCGAAGGAACCCCCTGCACCGTCCACCGCTCAAAATAGGTGGTGTCGGGCAGAACGTAGTCAGCCCACTCAGTGGCCTCGCCCATCGCGATGTCAATGCTGACGACCAGCGGCAGTTTGTATTCTTCGCCCACTTTGTTGCTGAGCACGCGTTCGAAAACGGCGCGTGTCGCTGGCGTTGAGTACGCAAGCCCGTTCCAGTAAAGGATCAGCGCCTTGATCGGATAGGGATATTCATCCTCAATGCTTGGGATGAGTTCCTGATAATTGTTGTAGTTCGCCAGCGGGAACCATGGGCGTCGGGCCGGATAACCACGCGCGGGGAATTCAGCGCTGTCCTCGTATTTCGATTTGATCCGCGTGATCTGTACGCCGCTGTCCGTGACACCGCCAGTCACCGCATTGGGATCGCCGTATGGCGCGCCAGAGTAGCTCGTGCTCCAACCGCCGCCGCCAAATGCCGTGCCGCCTTTCCAGTTGAAGTTGCCGACCAGGAGGTTCAAGTGAAGCACCGCCAGGCTGGCGTAAGTGCCGTTGGTGTGTTTGGCCGGCCCGCGATACAGAGTTACGCAGCCTTTGCGTCCTGCGGTCGCCAATTCCGTGGCCAGTTTCTGGATCATGGTCACGCCCACGCCGCAGATCGTTGAATACTGCGCCAGCGTCTTCTCGCGCACTCGCTCCACGTAAAGTTGGAAGGCGGTCTTGCAAGTGATCCCGTTGACCACTACTTGGCCCGGCAGGAGGTCCGCCGTGTCCACCGTGTTGTATTTCACAGCCGCACCGCTGGACCACACGACAAAATCGCTGCTGGTGCCGCCGGCGATACCGGCTTCGTTGGCCCGGAGGAAGGCTGACGGATGCCCGCTGACAATCTTCACCAGCAGCGTGGCGTCACTGGCGTTAAGTTCGCCGGTGGGATTGGCCGCGCTGTCGTGGGGACGCCGCAGAAAGGCAACGTTGTGAAGATTGTTGTCCACCAGGTAGCGCCCGATGGCCAGGGCCAATGCGGCGTCCACGCCGGGCTTGATGGGAATCCAAGTGCCCTTGGAGGCGGCGACGTTGCACCGCGGATCAACCAGGTAGAACTTGCCGCCCCGTTGGATGAAATCAATGGTCTTGCGCGAGATCGCCGTGAACGGAAAGTTGGCCGAACAAGGGTCCGAACCGAACCACAAGATGAACTCCGCGCCCGGCAAATCCGGCTCCGTGAAATTTTTGTTGCTGCTTGTCACTCCCAGGCCGGTCATCAAGTCGTGGGCCACGTGGCGGCTCGCTTCACAAATGCTCGTGTGATCAATCTTCGAGTTCACCGTGCCGAAAACTTTTTTCCAAAAGCGGTCGGTGAAGTCGGCCTGCTGGTTGCGGCCGGGAGAAAACACGACCTGATTGACCTTCTTGCCCAGTTCCGGTGCGCTGGGATCAATGGGCGTGGTGAGATCGCGATACTGGTTGAGCTTCGCCCCGATTTCGGCAAACGCCTGCTCCCAAGTGATGACTTCCCATTGGCCGCCCCCGCGCAGACCAACCCGCTTGAGCGGGTCTTTGAGCCGATGCGGATCGTACAACGACTGCATGCCGGTAAGGCCCTTGGCGCACAACTTGGCCGTGGTGGTTCTGGCCACGGCGGGGTCGGTGGTGTACGGCAAGTGCTGCTCCAAATTGGCCGCGCTGTAAGGGTTGCCCTCAATTTTCACCAGCACACCGTCCACGACTTTGCACTTGATGCCGCATCGCCCTTGGCATCCCTGGCACAGGCTGTATTTGACTTCGACGCGCGGGTTGGTCTCGACCAGGATCGGGTTGCCGAAATTGGCCGCCTTGGCTTCGTCCACACGGAAGAAGACCCCGGCGAAGGCCGTGCCTGCCGCCAGCGTGGAGGTCAGCTTGAGGAAGGACCGCCGATTGACGCCCTTTTCGAGGAGAGTTGCAGATTGTTCCAGTTTCATAACGCTCGATTGCTTTCGGATGGTTGGGTTCTGCTCAATAACGGTCATAGAGCGGCTTGATGCTGCCCTTCGCGTGACAGGCGGTGCAGCCGTTAATCTCGTAATTCACCTGCTTGCGCAGCGACCCGGCGGAGTCCGTGAGAAAATTCGGCCCGGTGTAGTTCGGCCCGTTGTAGTGGCAGGTGATGCAGCGGTCGTTCCCCTGGCCGTAGAACGCGAGCATGAGGCTGTGCGCCGTCTTTGTCTTCCCATCCAGCGCCAGTTCCTGCGTGCGCGTGCCGTGGCAGGCGATGCAGTTTTGCATGAACTTGTCCGACTGCGGATCGTGCCAGCCAATCAGCGTCAGGGAAATCGTCTTGAGCGGAATCGGCGCTGTGCCCACGCCGCCGGTGGTGATCACCCGCAGGAAACCCTTGCCCGGACTCATCGGAATCACGCCCGACCAATTCGTCCCGCTCACCGGCCATTCGACACCGGGCAACGGCTGCCAGACCGGCGCGGTCACGTCAGCCGTGAACTGGACGACGATGTTCGTGTTCGCGCCCTGCCATTGCAGCGCGGCGCTGCCGTTCTGGTTCAACACAAAGCTCGTGATCTTGAACGGTGTCCCCACATCCGCCCTGACAGGTTCGCTGGACAGCAGTGTGGCTGCCACGCAAACCAGCAGGGGCACAGATACTCGCGCTGCTTTCGTCGGTCGGTGGTATTTCATAATTTTCAAGTCCGGTTTGATTTCTTCCTCTAGTATGTGGTTCCATCATCTATCACTTGCCCCAATCTTTTCCACCCGCCCGTCTGAGAACACGCGGATCCGATTAACGGCGATTTCGATGGCTGGAGATGCGTCAATCTGTGTGGCTTTGGCCGCTTGTTCCGAAATCAGCCGGTAGTACACAGACCCGCGCACTTCGAGAGGCTCGAAAGCTTGTTGTGGAAGAGTAAACTCCGACGCTGTTTTTCGCGATTTCTGCGGCGCGATGCGCGTGTCTTTCCCGAGGCGCACCGCGTTCCAAGGCATGGTCGGCTTCCCGTCCGCTCCCAGCAGTTCAATTCCGTACTGTTCCTTGGCCGTGAACACCTCCGCGCCCGCCAAGGTGCGAACCGCGATTTCCAGCCACATTTCCCGGATACCGGGGACACCGGTGGGCATGAAGTGCCCTGAGCCCGTGTTGCCGACCAGCGCCGTAATTGTAACCTTGCTTTTTCCAGCGTCCGGTTTGACCTGGGCCCAGAGAGTGACCGTCGCCACCCGCTTCAACATCTCTGAGTGACCGCCGGGGAAGACGTGTGCGTGGAGGTCTTTCCGTACCGGGCCATCCTCTGCTCCACGGCCCGAATAGACTGGCATGTGGCAATCTTGGCATCTCACCCCCATTTTGGCGTACGGACCGTTTTTCCATTCCGCGTAGGTGTCCTGCAGATCCACCCCACCGAACGGGTGTGTGAACTTGTGGCACATGCCGCAGAACTCCGGGTCGGTGAGGAAGCTTGACGACTCGGTAACGTGTTCAGACGTCAACGCGTCCGGGTGGCGGCCGTACTTGACCGCCGTAGTGCCCCTTCGTGGATACACATAGGCGCCCACGCTAACGTTGTGCTTAATGTGATGGTTTCCCGAGATGGTATGGCAGAAATCGCAAGTAACTCCTTCTTTGGCCACGGGGCTGAGGTCAAGGGGCAAGGCTAGCGGCGAGTATAACTGGACCTCCTTGCCCACGGTGGCTACGGGAGCGTGGCAGGTCAAGCATTTGCCCTCCACAGCACTGCCCCTGTCCCGAACTGTTTGCTGGAGCACTTGCCAAAAGACCGGATCCGTGGCGGACTGGGCATGAAAGGAGGTTCGCCACTGCTGGTAGATCTCCTCATGGCACACTCCGCAGCTGTCGGCCGCCGAAAAATCCTCCACTTTTAAACGATCTGCTGTGACGGCGGCGACCCCACCTATGGCGTTCAATGCATATCCATAACAGAGGAATATTTTCGGCAGGTCAGTCATACGCTTGTCCTGCCTCTCGGACGTCATTCATGGCCTTCGGCTCAGTTTGCCGACTTGAGGAACTCAAGGATTTTTCTTTGTTCGTCGCCGGTGAGGTTAGCGCGCACGGCAGTTGTTTCGCTTGCTCGGAGAAGTCCTGAACTCGGTCGCCGTTGCTCCGCTTCACGGCCAACACCGAGGCCAAGGTCGTCTTTCGCAACTCTTCGGTAATCTCCCGCCGGATGCGCGCCCAGAAATCGTGCGTCGGGCAGATCGTGAGAGCGTCGCAACCCTCCATACCCAGCAGACATTCGGCGATCCACTCCTTGCCTTCGACGGCCTCGACGATTTGGAGCAGCGAGATGTCCTCCACGGAGCGCGCCAGCGAAATGCCGCCGCTGTACCCGCGTTTGGTTACCACCAGACCTTGTAGGGCCAGCGCGCTGAGGATTTTGGCCAGGTAAGCTCGCGGCACGCTCGTGCAACGGGCGATGTCGCTGATGTGTCGCGGCAAACAGTCGCCGCTTTCAAGGTACGCCAACGCCTTGATCGCGTATCCGGTGGTGATGGACAGTGAAATCATGTTCTGTCACGCGCCCGTCACAAATGCGACGCCGTTGTCCATAAGGAACAGGACATCACTATCCTCAAACCAAAACTACACGGGAATTGGCTTTCTCTTCCCCTTTTTTGGCCCCCCCCGAAGCGGGCTGTTTCCTTATGGGCTCCGAATCAGCGCCAATTTCCCCTGGAGGAGAAAAGGCCCTTGACCCTCTAGCTAAGTAGAGGGCGTAGGTTTGTCCAGAATTGGAAAACGAACAAGTTTATGGACAAATCGGAAGCTCTGTAAAAAGCTACTCTCGGCGGCAGCGTTCGCGCTGCCGACAAACCGCTCGCGGATGTCCAGGTGGAATTTTTCGCCGCGCGGGCGTTTGGCCGATTGTCCCTCGGCAGTGAAAAGACAGGTGCGGATGGCGTCGCTTCATTGACGATGCCTGTGGGGTTGCCGACTGAAGCGGACGGCGCACTGCGCATCACCGCAGAAGTGAAAGCTCCGCGGGAGCACGATTCTTCGAGCAGCGCTCGCTCCGCAGTTTTGCCGTCAGCCGTGCTGGCAACGCCTTTCACCACGGTCACGTTACCTCGTGCTTTACCAACTGGTGCTCGTGAACTACGGCGAGTTTGCTTCGGCGGAAGACGCAGAAGCATTTGGTGCGGGCGCCCTCGGGATTTCCAAGGACGAGTACTACGTGGCCCTTTGCGAAATGGTGGACGAGATTATCGGGTGCGGCGCGGCTTGAATCTCTTCACGGTCGCACGCCTCGTCTGATCCCCTTCAAGGACCGATTTTGGAAACCTGTCGGTATCGCAGGGAGTCGCATTTGAATGACTAATTCATTCTTCGCGATGAACAAGAAATGTTGAAGCTTTGACAAGATTGGAAATGCAGGGAGTTGGCAGGGCGACGACACTGCAACCATGAATAGGGCGCGGCTTGGGTGGTCTCAAAGACAGATGAAGCCGTACCCAGACTGGAACATGCAATCAAAACTGAAACTTGTATGAAAAAACTACTCGCACTCGGCCTTACCGCATTTGCCGCCGCGGCATTATCCGCCAGCGCGGCCGATGCCAAGGCCACCTACGAAAAAGACTGCGCCAAGTGCCACGGCGCGGACGGCAAGGGCGACACCAAGA
>CAZNOE010000005.1:0-41348 GCA_964574525.1 uncultured Bifidobacteriaceae bacterium | reverse complement strand
GGAAAACGCGCCCGCGCCAACTCAACTTTTCATCCCGTCATGGGATGACTGTGAAAGAATATGAAAATTTGCGCCCAATCTATTCGGAAGTCGGTTGAACCCATGACAGCCGTTGTTGCCGTTGGACTGCTCCTGTCATCACCACTCAGCCAGGCCCACGCGGAAACCAAAGCCAAGCCAAACATCGTCTTCATCATGGCCGACGATCTGGGCTATGGAGATTTGGGCTGCTACGGGCAGAAGCTGATTCAAACGCCGCGGGTGGATCGGATGGCGACGGAAGGCACGCGCTTCACGCACTGTTACGCCGGTGCGCCAGTATGTGCGCCTTCACGCAGCGTGCTGATGACCGGCCAGCACACCGGCCACACCCGTGTGCGCGACAACAGTGGTCGGGTCGGTGGCGTCAAAGACGAAATGTCGTCATCCGGCGATGGGCATCGCATTCCGCTGCTGGACGAAGATGTGACGGTTGCTGAAGTGCTGAAGAAGGCCGGTTACGCCACCGGCATCACCGGCAAATGGGGTTTGGGCGAAGCTGGCACAGCCGGCGTGCCCAACCGCCAGGGGTTTGACGAATGGTACGGCTATCTGAACCAGAACCATGCGGTGTTCTATTTCACGGATTATCTCTGGCACAACGAGACGAAGGAGTTCATTGGGGCGAACAAGGACAAGCGCCGGGAAAAATACACTCACGACCTGTTCGCTGAATTCGCTTTGGATTTTGTTCGCCGTCACCAGAAGGAGCCGTTTTTTCTGTACGTTCCGTTTACGATTCCGCATTTCAATCTCGAAGTGCCGAGCCTTGAGCCTTACGCGGACACGGATTGGCCGGAGAAGTCCAAGATCTTTGCCGCCATGGCCACGCGTCTGGACCGCGATGTCGGCCGAATCCTGGATTTGCTGAAGGAGCTTGGGTTGGATCAGAACACCATTGTCTTCTTCGCCTCGGATAACGGCAGTCCCCGCGGCGGCGGACCCATCTTCCAAAGCACCGGACCATTCAAAGGTGGCAAGGGAGGTTTGAACGAAGGCGGCCTTCGCGTTCCGATGGTGGTGCGGTGGCCGGGCAAAGTGCCAGTCGGAAAGGTCAGCGATGCACCTTGGTACTTTGCGGACGTCCTGCCCACACTGGCTGAACTGGCCGGGGCCAAACCGCCGGCGAACATTGATGGCGTGAGCGTCGTTCCTGCTCTCCTCGGCAAAACCCAAAAGCTGAATGAACGTTTCCTCTACTGGGAGACACCACCACCTAAATTAAACCAGGCCGTCCGGTTCGGACCTTGGAAAGCCCGGCGTACCGGGCCCGGGATGCCTCTCCAGATTTTCAATCTTGTTGATGACGTGGCCGAAGAACATGACGTCGCCTCCGCGCATCCAGAACTGGTTGCGAAGTTCGAGACTTACCTCAAGAACGCCCGGACAGAATCGCCGTATTGGCCGACGACCGCCGCCACTGAAAAGACGAAATGACCTTTCGCGGAACAGCTAGGAAGAATTCATGCGCATCCGGCACAAAAGCGACGGCCTCGATTGAGGCAGATGATGAAAGGTAAATTCCTGCGCCTTGGGTTCCTTGCCGGCGCCACGACACTCTTCGGGCAAAATCTTCCGGTGGGAAATTTGCAAGCGAGTACCGAAGGCAAACCGCAGGCTGCATCCAACGTGACGCAAAATGCGCTTCCCGATCCACTGCTTCTCCTTGACGGTCGCAAGGTGACCGACGCCAGGACCTGGCGCACAAAACGACGGGCGGAGATTCTGGAACTTTTCCAAGAACACGTCTATGGGCACAGCCCGGGCCGGCCCGCGAAGATGAAGTTTGAAGTCACGTCGCTCGACCACGACGCGGTCGGCGGCAGGGCTACGCGAAAGCAGGTCTCCGTCTTCTTCACGGGCAGGAGGGACGGGCCAAAGCTGGACATCCTCATTTACCTGCCAAACGACGCGAAGAAACCTGTGCCGGCCTTCCTCGGTTTGAACTTCCGCGGCAACCATGCTGTTCATGCCGACCCCGGCATCACGCTTTCGACCCGATGGATGCGAGACTCGCCCGCGGCGGGTGTGGTCAATAACCGGGCCACGGAGGCATCGCGCGGCAATGACGCAAGCCGTTGGCAGGTTGAAAAACTCCTGGGACGCGGCTGCGCGATTGCGACGGTTTATTACGGTGACGTCGAACCTGATTTTCCGGAAGGCTGGAAACTGGGTGTGCGCGCCGCGCTGAGTCCGTCCGGCACCAACACCGTCCCTGCCCCGAACGATTGGGGCGCGATCGGCGCGTGGGCCTGGGGCTTGAGTCGCGCGCTGGATTACCTGGAAGCAGACAAGGACATTGACCCAAAACGCGTCGCTGTCATGGGGCACTCTCGACTGGGCAAGACCGCGCTATGGGCTGGCGCGCAGGACGAACGTTTCGCCCTTGTCATCTCGAACGAGTCGGGCTGCGGCGGCGCCGCGTTGAGCCGGCGAGATTTCGGCGAAACCGTGCAGCAGATCAACACGACGTTCCCGCACTGGTTCTGCGGGAATTTCAATAAGTATAATGGGCAGGAGAACCGCCTGCCGCTGGACCAGCATGAATTGATCGCCCTGATCGCCCCGCGGCCGGTCTATGTTGCGAGTGCCGAAGCCAATGGTTGGGATATGGCGCGCAGTGAATTTCTTTCGGCCAAGAACGCCGGGCCGGTTTATCGCCTCTTTGGCAAAAAGGGCCTGGGCGTGGACGAAATGCCGGCGCTCAACCAGCCGGTGGGCGACACGATTGGTTATCACATCCGTGCCGGCAAACATGACATGACGGAGTACGATTGGGAGCAGTATTTGAATTTTGCGGACCGGCATTTCAGGAAATGAAGCGCAGTCCGCTGAGCCAGCCAAACCACATCAGCCCTATGCTAAGAAACATCATCCTCAGTTTACTACTTGCATCCATCATGGCTCCCGCCGCCGAGCCTAACCCCGTCCGCGTTTTGGTTTGGGACGAGCAGCAACCCGCGCAGGCAAAGGCGTACGAAAACTTTCTCGGCAATGCGATTGCCGATCATCTGACGAAACAACCGGGGTTCGTGGTGAAGTCGGTGAGCCTCGGTTCGCCCGATCAAGGGCTTGATGCCGCCACGCTGGACAACACGGATGTCGTCATTTGGTGGGGACATAAGCAGCAGCAGGACGTGAAGCCCGAGGCGGTGAATCAGCTTATCAAACGGCTCAAGTCGGGGCGGCTGTCGTTGATCGCACTTCATTCGGCTCATTGGTCACAACCCTTCATCGAAGCAATGAGCGAGCGCGCCAGGGAAGATGCGCTCAAGGCGATCCCGGTGAAGGAACGGCCCAGCGCGAAGCTCAACCTGCTTCCGCGTCCGCAAGGGGCGCCAAAACGCGATGACCCATTGACGCCCTTGCTCTCGAAGCTGCCGAGTGGCGAGTGGCAACTCGTGCTCCCGAACTGCTGCTTTCCAGCCTACCGGGGCGACGGGCAACCGAGCCATGTGCGCACGCTCTTGCCGGATCACCCGATCGCGAAAGACATTCCGGCCACGTGGGATATTTCGCAGACGGAAATGTATGACGAGCCGTTTCATGTTCCGCCGCCGGACGCCGTGGTGTTCGAGGAGCGCTGGGATCGGGGCGAGCACTTTCGCAGTGGCTGTGTGTGGCGAGTCGGTCAGGGCCGGGTCTTTTATTTCCGGCCGGGACACGAAACATACCCGGTCTTTCGGCAGGCACTACCGCTCAAGGTGGTGGAAAACGCAGCACGATGGCTCGGAGCGCAGGCGCATCCGTAAGCAGTCAGTTTTTCAAACAGAGAATTTGCGGTTAGTGGGTCCTCGAGCAGTACAAGAAGCCCCTTCATTCTCATCAGGCATTATGCCGACGACGTGCCGCTGGTGAACAACGCCGGAGGCTTCCGTTGATCAAGGCGATTCATGATATGTCGCACGGGAATGCGCTCAACGGGTTGCCACGGCGAATCATTTCCGTTGGCATCCACCAGGAGGACTTCAAAACGCCAGGCCATGTTGCCGGGGTGGCACTTTCGACAAGGATTTTGGTGGTTTTTCGATGCCCTTCGACGCCTCGGGCTTCGTATTCTGCCCCGCGTGGCCTGGCGAACAAATCGCATTGCGGACTCAGGTAACATCTATGATTAAACGGAAAACCTTTCTGCTTCTGATTGTGTCTATCGCCCACGGCGTGGCGGCGGTGGCGTCCATGCCTCAGGAAAAATCCTTCACGAATTCACTGGGGATGAATTTCGTTCGCATCGAACCAGGCAAATTCAAAATGGGCTTTGAAGGCAGTCCGCTGCCCGCAGAACTCCTGGAGGACAAGGGTTCGTTCCGAAATGGCGATCTCGACGAACATCCTTCGCATCCGGTCCGGATCTCCAAGCCGTTTTACATGGAGGCGTTCGAGGTGGCGAACTGGCAATACGAGTTGTTCGATCCATCACACAAGAACCTTCGCGGCAAGGGCGGCGCGACGCGGGATGACGACGAGCCGGTGACCCACGTCAATTGGTATCAAGCGCGGGCGTTCTGCCAATGGCTCTCCGACAAAGAAGGTCAGCCTTATCGGCTGCCGACCGAAGCCGAATGGGAATTCGCCTGTCGCGCGGGCACGACGACGACGTTTTGCACGGGTGATGCGCTGCCAAAGGAATCCGGCCGCAAACCCGGCGGCAATCTGAAGATCGGTGCATTGCCGCCGAATGCCTGGGGCTTGTTCGACATGCACGGCAACGTGGAGGAGTGGTGTCAGGATTGGTATGGGCCTTACGAATCTGGAAGCCAGACGGATCCCGTCGGGCGCGCCGATGGAATTTCTCGCGCCACGCGCGGTGGAAGCCATTCCACCTTGCCGTACTATCTGCGGTCGGCTAATCGGATGGGGACCATACCGGAAGATCGCCACGGGTTGATCGGGTTTCGAGTTGTTCTTGCGCCGATGCCCGCCAGCAAACCGTCATCGGCGGTCAAGGAGAAGTTTCAGCCTGAAGGCGTGAGCCAGAAAATTCCAGCGGATCTGCTCAAAGGACCTGATCCGGAGAAGCCTTACTTTCAAGACCCGCGCGTGTTTGTAAAAATCCCACCCGGATCGCACGGCCCACTTTTCTCGCGGCACAACCATTTCATCTCCGTGACCGACTGCCCGAATGGAGATCTGCTCGCCATCTTCCACACGTGCGAAACCGAATCGGGGCGGGAACTCGCCGTGGCCGGGAGTCGTTTGCGATACGGGACCACCGCGTGGCAACCGGCCACGATCTTCTGGGATGCCCCGGATCGGAACGATCACGGCCACGCGCTTTGGTTTGATGGCGAGCAGACGAATTATTATTTCCAAGGCCTTTCCACCCAGACCCGCGAAGTGGCCATCATGTTGCGCACTTCCACGGACAGCGGAGTCACCTGGTCGCGACCGCGGTTGCTCACCGATCACCACCCCGGCGCCGGCACCATGCCGGTCGAATCTGTCTTCCTGACAAGGGAAGGCTACTTGGCCCTGGCCTGCGACAAAGGCGGCAGCGTCGTCTGGCTCAGCAAGAATGGCGGACTGAACTGGGAAACGCCAGGCGGCAAGATTGCAGGGATTCACGAAACCATCGCCCAACTCAGCGACGGGCGTCTGATCGCCTTCGGTCGGGGCGGGGAGGTAGCGGGCATGATGCCGATGAGTATCTCGAGCGACCTGGGCAAAAGCTGGCAGTATTCGCCAAGCGAGTTTCAACCGGTGGAGCTTGGGCAGCGATGCGTGTTGCTGCGACTGAAGGAAGGTCCGCTCTTCTTTTCTTCGTTTTGCAAACGGATGAAGGTGACCAATGCCTCGGGGAAGATGCATGAAGTTTCGGGACTCTTTGCCGCCGTGAGCATGGACGAAGGCAAAACGTGGCCCTACCGACGCCTTGTCACTGACGACGGCCCGGGCCGCGAGATCGAAACTATGAATGGCTTCCCAATCACCTTGGACGCGCACCACAGCGAGTCTGCTGCGTACATCACGGTCTGCCAATCGCCTAATGGAATCATCCATCTGCTCAGCAGCCGGCAGCATTATGCCTTCAATTTGAAATGGCTGACGACGCTGCCGCCTGCGGCGCCGGAAACTGCTCCGGCGCCCGCCGCCCGCGCTTTGCCCGTCAAAAAGGTTTTGGCCAAAGAGGTGACGAACGCAAGCGCAACGGCCAAAGCTGAATCGGATTTTACCGGGGTGAACTCCAAGACCGGTTTTACGGTGGAGTTCAAGGTGCGAGTTTCCAAAAGTGCGCCGAAGGAACATGGATTCAATCTGGAATGTTACGACGGAGCAGCATCGCGTTACGCGGTGAGCGTCACCGATCACGGGGTTTATTGGTATGAAGGGCTGCTCGTGGGCACGGCCACGCTGCCGTTCGATCAATACACTCCGGTTGTTGCGGGTCTTGAAAACGGCTACCGGATGCATACTTATCGCTTGGCGGTGCGCGGTGATCGGATTGTTCAGGTTTATCGCGACGGTGAATTGCTCGGGGCGCGCCGCGCGGAATACCGCACGCCGCGCACTCCTTATCTGTCATGGACCGTTGGCAAGCAGGCGGAGGCCCAAGTCGAGCATATCGCTTACGACACCGAAGGAGCGTTCCAACCCTGACCTGCAAATGCAAAGTCTCTGCTTCCTTCGCTGGTTGCTTTCAGTTGGGATGTTCCTGTTTCCCTGTCTGGTCAGTGCTGCGGAAAGGGAAACTGCCAGACCTCCGAACATCATTTTCGTTCTGACGGACGACCAGGGGCCGTGGGCCTTGGGCGCGTCCGGGAATCCCGATGCCCGCACGCCGAATATGGATCGGCTGTGCGCGGAAGGAGCGCGGTTGGTGAATTATTTTACGCCGACTCCCGTTTGCAGTCCGGCCCGCGCGAGCCTGCTCACGAGCCGCTATGGAACCGAGGTCGGGATCACTGACTTTTTGTCCGGAAACACCGGTGGTCTGGATGCGAAAATAGCTGCCTGGCCCAGCGTTCTTGAACAGGCGGGTTACGCCACCGCGCTGATTGGGAAATGGCATCTCGGCGCCAAGGATCAGCATTACCCCACGAACTTTGGCTACCAAGAGTTCACAGGATTTCGGACCGGCGGCGAGGTCTCCCAGAATCCAAAGGTCGAGATGAACGGAAAAGTTGAGCGCGTTGACGGATTTACCTCGGACATCCTCACCACGTACGCCATTAATTTCATTCGCCGCCGCCAGAACAACCCCTTCCTCGTTTCGCTTCACTTCTGGGCCCCGCACGCGAATGCCAACAAAAACCCAGACGGAGATCGGACGTGGATGCCGCTTAGCGATGCGGATTGGAAGCAGTTTGAGCGGATGGACCCACGAGTGCCGAATCCTGATTATCCCAAGCTCGACATCCCGCGCGTGAAGCGAATGATGCGCGAGTACCTCGGCAGCGTGGCGAGCGTGGATCGAAATCTTGGCCGCCTCTTGGAAGTTGTCAAACAACTGCAACTCGATCAGAACACCGTCATCATTCTCAGTTCGGATAACGGTTACAATTTGGGCCATCATGGCATCTGGCACAAAGGAAATGGCTTGTGGATTCTCACCGACAATCGCGGTGACCGGCCAAATCTTTACGACAATTCCTTGCGCGTGCCGGCGATTGTGTGGTGGCCGGGGAAGATCAAGCCAGGAACAATTTTGCCGCAAACCATCACGCACCTCGACTGGTATCCGACGCTGTTGGCCATGACGGGCCAAGCCGCTCCCCGCGACAAAGGAATCCGCGGCCGCAATTTTCTGCCGCTTCTCATGGGAGAATCACCGGAGTGGAACAATGATCTCTTCGCGCAGTATTCGATGCGGGGCGCGGGAGACATGCGCACGTATCGCACTCCCCAATGGAAATTGATCCGCGACTTCAAGCACGTGATCCAAGACGAGCTTTACGACCTTTCAAATGATCCTGGCGAAACCCGCAACTTGATCGAATCGTCCGATCCGGCGATTCAAAAGCAGCGGCAGATTCTCGACTCCAAGTTGATCGAGTCTTTGCGCGCCATTGATGATCCGGTTTTGCTCGCCCGCACCAAAGCGTCGTCGCCGCCGTCCCAATAAGTCACATGTCGGCTACCTGTCCGCAACGTTACAAGTCGAACCCGCGCCTGATGCGACTCGGCGCATTCATGACTGCGCTCCTGGCTGTGATATTCTGCGCACCCGAGGTCGCTCTCGCGGTGGTCAGCGAAGATGCGCTGCCCAGCCAGGCAGAATGGATTTCCGACGGGAGCCTGAGCAATGGTCTCCAAACAGCTTATTTCCGCCGCACCTTCAAAGAGGGTGCTGATCTGGTCAAGGCAGTTCTACTGGTCGCGTGTGACCAGCGGATCAGCGTGTTCATCAATGGGCAGCCAGCAGGCGAAACCGCTGGGTTCGAACGCGCTGCGAGCCTCGATGTGACACGCCTAGTGCGGCCCGGCACGAATGTGATCGCGGCTCGAGTGTCGCATGAGCGTGGGATGCCGGTGTTCCGTCTCATGCTGGAACTCGCCACAGTGAACGGGCGGCAAAGGTGGGTGGTTTCTGATGCTGCCTGGCAAACCTCGCGGATCGAATCCCCGGAATGGGAGCGTCCGGTCTTTGATGCCGCCAAGTGGACTGCGGCCACCGCGCATGGTGAACTGGGCACGACTAGGTGGGGCAATCCGTTTGCGGCCACAAAATCCGTTGATGCCTATAACAGTTGGATGCTGGCCCAGGGCGGCACGCGTGCCACCGACCCGTCAACGATTTCAGTGCCTGCGGGCTTTCGCGTTGATCTGCTTCGCTCCTCTGAACCGACGGAGGACTCGTGGATTGCGCTCGCGTTCGATCCGCAGGGCCGGTTGACGGTGGCGCGGGAAAAGAAGGGACTGCTCCGTATGACCATTGGGCGAGATGCCGTCGAACGCGTCGAAGTGGTCGAGGACACGCTTCTGGAATGTCGCGGACTCCTCTACGCCTACGACAGTCTTTACGTGAACGCGAATAACAGCCGCAGTTTCCATCGTCTGCGAGACACGGACGGTGACGGCAAGTTTGATGAGTACAAGGTGTTGCTCCAGACCGATGGCGGGGTTGGTCACGGCCGGAATCAGCTTCGCCTTGGTCCGGATGGATTGATCTACCTCGTGCATGGCGATGACGTGGAACTTTCGCCGCAAGCATCCAACCGTTCCGCAATCAAGAATCTGCTGGCGGACCAGCTTCTCCCGTCATTACGCGGCAATCAGGCCAAGCCCAAACGAAAATCGGAGGCATTCGGGCACGTTCTGAGAACGGATCGTGACGGCAGTTTTTTTGAAGTCATCGCCGCTGGTTTGCGCAACCCGATGGACATTGACTTCAATGCGGATGGCGAACTGTTCACCTTTGATGCGGATAACGAGCGGTACATCGGCGAGCCGTGGTATCAGCCCACGCGTGTGTTGCATTTGGTGAAGGGAGGCGACTACGGGTGGCGTCAAAGCCCGGGGAATATTCCCGCCTACTGCCCCGACACGTTGCCGAGCGTGGTGGATGTCGGCGTCGGATCGCCGACGGGAATCGAGTTTGGCACGCGCACTCGTTTTCCGTCACCGTACCGGGAAGCGTTGTTCATTGCGGATTGGTCCTATGGAAGAATCCTGATGGTGACTTTGCGTAACGACGGCGCAAGTTACGCCGGAACAAGTGAATCGTTCCTCTCCGGCCGCCCGCTCAACGTCACGGATGTCACAACCGGGCCGGACGGCGCGCTTTATTTTGTAACGGGTGGTCGCGGCACGCTCTCCGGATTGTACCGCGTAAGCTACATCGGGACCAATGCACTGGCTTCAGTCGCGGCAAAACGGGCCTCAAGCAAGGAAACGGCGACTGGAGTTGGCGGCTCCGACGAATTGCGCGCCCTCCGGCGGAAGCTCGCAAAGTCAAATGGCAGTGAACGCGAAACGGATCTCATTTGGGGGAACCTTAACCATTCTGATCGCTGGGTCCGTTATTCCGCGCGGGTCGCGCTCGAAGCAATCACTTCGAAAGTGTGGCAGGATCGTGCGCTTTCCGAACCGGTGGCCGGTTCACGCCTGACGGCGCTGCTCGCGCTCGCGCGGAAAGGTTCCGCCGAAATACAGCCTTCGTTGCTGGCAAAGCTCAATGAAACCGACCTTGTGGCGTTGGACGAACGGCAATTACTCGACGCATTGCGTGTGTATGGGTTGTGTCTATTGCGCGCAGGTGAATTGGAATCGAAACTGACTGCCACCGTGATTCGTCGTTTGGAGGGGATTTACCCAGGAGCCAACCGCAAGGTGAACCATGAGTTGTGTCGGCTGCTCTCATTCCTCGACTCGACGAATGTTGTCGCCAATTCCGCCGGGCTGCTCGCCTCGGCCCGGACCAGCGAGGACTTGCTGCATTATCTTTATCAATTGCATTCTGTTTCAAACGGCTGGTCTCCACAGCACCGGCAGGAGTTCTTCCAGGCACTGCACCGCGCCGATCAGGAACAGGGCGCGCGTGATTATTACGCCCAATTGCGAGCGATACGTCGTGACCTCACGGCTACGCTGGCACCTGCCGAACAGGAAACGCTCGGAGAATTGTTGAAGGGCAAAAACCAGGCGTCAATCGCGCTGGCCCAGGATCCGATCGGGCGACCGGTAATAAGAGATTGGCAACTGAGCGACTTCAGCCCGGCCGATCTTGCCGGATCACGCACCCGCGCGGCTGGACGCGAAGCGTTTCGCGTCGCGCAATGTGTCGCCTGTCACCGCGTCGGCAGCGAACCTGGTGGGGTGATCGGCCCCGACTTGGCTGGTGTTGGCGCGCGCTACGGCCGACGCGATTTGTTGGATCATGTCCTGCATCCGTCGAAGGCCATTGATGATAAGTTTCGCCAGACCACCATAAAATTACTCGATGGCACGACCGTGACAGGGGCGATCGAACAGGAAGACGTGGACCGGCTGGTGTTGAGCATAGATCTCGTCGCGGATGAGAGGATAGATATTCCGAAGAAACAGATCGTGTCACGCGAACTTTCAGAAAAGTCATCCATGCCGGAGGGTTTGCTGAGCGTGTTGACGAAGGACGAAGTGCTCGATCTGATCTCATTTCTTGCTGCCAGCGGGAAGGCCGACAATAACTAAGGAACGGATTTTGACACCAGAAGAATAACCGCCCGACGCCTATGAGAAGCGACACGCAAAAGGAGTTTTTTCAGACCCATTCACCAGTTTGTTTTATCCGGTTCTTTCTGGCGCTCGCGCTGCTCATCCACGGAGCACAGGCCCGCGAAAACTATTTCCCCGACGCCTCGGCGGCTTTGCGGACGTGGGCGCCGGACGGGATCGCCCCGCTGGCACCAACTGGCATCAGCGACAGCCCGATGGGGTGCGCCTTCGTTTACGGCGGTGCCGCGCCCGATCTTTTCCTGCGCGGCGACGGTTGGTTTCCGGGCATCTACCTTTACAAATACCTGAGTCGCAAAGATGGGGTGCCCGTGTTCGGCGAGCCGGTGCGTGTCCAGCCGCCACCCGGGATCAGCGAGGACGCCAGCTGCATCGTTTTTCAAGGTGAACGCGGCGACGTTATCGGACTCTGGCCGGTCAAGAAAAATTTCATCCTGGCTCGCTACAACAAGGACAAGCACTGCTTCGAGCCGATTGCCAAGAATGAGATCAGCGAGTCCTGCGATAAAATCTGGGCTCGCAGTGGAGGAGGGATCACGCGGGTCGAGTTTGACAGCCACACGTCGGGATTCATCGGCGGGTCACATTATGGAAACTTGCCGTATTACATATCCGGAGCAGGCCAGGACGTAGTGAAGCGCGGCTATGCCGTCGGCCGCAATGGCATCTTGCTGAGAAATCCGACCACCAGGGCCAAACCGCTCGCCTATCCGGCGGCCAACGGTCGCGCCTGTGACTTGATCGTGACGGGCGAAGGCGGAATTTTCTACTACCGGTTCACCGGGCGCTTCGACGACCACAAACAACCGGCATATTCCGACTTGTCCCCGTTGCTTCAAAAGGATGCCCCGCTGGCGCACAGCAGTCTCCCGGTGATCAACGCCCTGGATTGGGATGGCGACGGCGACATTGATATCGTCAGCGGCGATTCGGTCGGATTCGTGTCGCTGATCGAGAACGCCGGTTCAACGGCCAGTCCTCGCTTCCGTGCGCCGATTCATTTGCGGGCTGGCAGCGAAATCATCCACATCCGTCCCGGCTATTACGGCAGCTTGCAAAGTCCCGGCGAAGCCAACTGGGGATATACTTCGCCAACCGTTGTGGACTGGAATGGCGACGGCCTGCCGGACATTGTGATGAGCGACGCCACTTCAACGCACAAAGTTTATCTCAACAACGGAACGCGGAAAAAACCAAAACTCGCCGCTGCCAAAGAACTGTTCTGCGATGGCCTCGATCTCCATGGGGCGTGGCGCGTGAAACCGGGCGTCGGCCTGCTCGACGGGAAATGGCGTACGTGTTGATCGACGACGATCAAGAGTTTCATTTGTTCTGGAGGATTGACGACCAGAATCTCGAAGACGGCGGCAAGCTCCGCCTAGACAGTGGAGCGGTCATCAGCGCAAACTACCGTACGGGCGGCAAGGGTGGACGTGTGAAAATTACCCTATTCGATTGGGACCGTGACGGCCGGAACGACCTGCTGCTGACCACGCATAGCGCCAACTCGATTCCTCACCCTCAATACGGCATTCCCCACGGCGCAGGAGCCATGGTGTTACTGATGCTCAACACCCCGCAGGGCGGGAAGATCCAGTTTGCCTCACCCCGTCCGCTTCAATACAAGGGCCGGACTTTGTATCTCGGTGAACACGCTTGCAGTGGTGCGCCGTATCCGTTCGGCAAGGATCAATTCGGCATGGTGGTCACCGCCGAGAACGGTCGGTTTTTCCTGCTCCGCCCGGAAGAAATCTCCTGGGGCAACCCGCCGCAGCCCTCGAAGGTGGAAACCAACGCCGCACCCACGGATTCCCCGCAGCGCAAACCTACGCTCGCCAACATTGCTTACGGCACGCACGAGCGGCAGGTGCTCGACTTTTACTGCGCGGATTCCGACAAACCAACGCCGCTGGTGTACCACATCCACGGCGGCGGCTGGGTCACGGGCGACAAGGCGAAAGTCGGCGGCCTGGAGAAGTATCTCGCAAGGCGGCGAACAAATGAGGAAACGATTTCACGTTGGACACCACCGCGAGACTGATTGCACCAAGCCTTGACCAGCAGCTAACCCCAGGATGCAAGATCGCCAAACATCTAGATTGCCCCAAGGGATTATCTCGGTACTGCAGACCCCGTTCGACGAACACGGGGCGGTGGATTACGAAAGCATGGGAAGGCTGATTGAGGCCGCGATTCGCGATGGCGTTCATGGATTCCTGGCGCCGGCAGTTGCCAGCGAGGTTTCCTGTTTGAGCCGCGAGGAACGGCAGGAGTTGATTGGATTCATTTCCAAAACTGTGAGCGGAAGAGTCGCTTTCATCGTCGGCGCGTCGTCACCGCGTGTCGAGGAATGCAGAGATCTCGTTCAATCAGTAGCCGAAGTAACACCGGACGCCTGTTTGATCGCTGTGCCGGAGGGGCTTTATCAGCAGCCTGCAAAGATTCCGGAATTTTTCCGCTCCGCGTGCGATGGGTGCGCCTTGCCGCTGCTGGTTCAGGATTTGCAATGGAACGGGCCGGGAATGAGTTTGGAGACAATCGCCCGGCTGCGCGAAGCGGTTCCCCAACTGGTCGGTCTTAAAATTGAAACGGTCCCCGCCGGGCCGAAATACACGGCCGTTCGCCAGGCATTTGGGAGGGACTTTTTCATCGCCGGCGGTTGGGCTGTGCCGCAGATGATCGAAGCGCTCGACCGCAGCGTAGATGCGATGATGCCGGAGAGTTCGATGATCAAAGTATATGGCGTCATCGACCGGCACTATCGCGAGGGAAGGCGCGATGAGGCGCGCGCTCTATTCCGCCAACTGCTTCCCGTCCTGGCGTTCACTAATCAGGAAATCAGCCTCTCGATTGCATTCTTCAAATGCCTGTTGGTGCGCGACGGCGTCTTCCGCACGGCGCACATGCGCTGCCCTTTCGTATGGGACGAGTTCAACCAGCGGATTGCCGACGAACTCATTGAGCACTACCTCGCGGTTCGCGCTGCCTTGGACTGAAAGATGTGCCTTCAGATTAAATTCTGTTTGAGCGAGTTTCTGCATTGGCTGCAATTATGCAAAAGGGTCTGCGTACCGTGCGCTTTCATGGCGCCTGGCATCTTTGGTTTCGCGAATCTGTCCGCTACGACCGGCGAAGCCGCGTCCCCGCAGCGGCCCAATATCGTGTTCATCATGTCCGATGATCACGCTACCGCGGCGATGAGCTGTTACGGCGGCAAACTGAACACGACGCCCAACCTGGATCGCATCGCAAAGGAGGGCATGCGTTTCGACAATTGTTTCGTGGGGAATTCGATCTGCACGCCCAGTCGCGCCTCCATTTTGACGGGACAATATTCCCACATCAACGGCGTGAAAACTTTCACGGCGATGGATCCGACGCTGGTGACCTTCCCAAAACTGCTCCACCAGGCCGGCTATTACACCGGCGTCATCGGGAAGTGGCACTTGATGAAGAATCCGACGGGCTTTGACTATTGGAGCATCCTGCCGGGGCAGGGAAAGTATTTTGGTCAACAGGGCATCATGGCGCGGACCGACTATCTCGTGAATGGCCGGACTGATTGCCTGATCTTTCTGACCGCCACCAAAACGAATGGCAAGGAGGGCAGGCCTTTCTGTGCGCGGACCAGCGACGGCGGCAAGACGATTCAATTCGTTTCATGGATTTCGCCCGAGCCGGAAGGTTATTCCATCATGCCTTCAAGCGTGCGGACGTCAAAGACTCAACTCCTCTCAGCGATACGTCGATACGAACAACGCCTGGGTTTCATCGAGACATACGTTTCCAATGATGACGGGCGGACCTGGGAATTTCTGAACAAGCCGGCCCTCACCGGTGAACATGGTGGCAATCCGCCCAGCATGGTCAGGCTCAAGGACGGAAGAATCGTGCTGACCTACGGCCACCGTTCGGAACCATTTGGGATTCGCGCCCGGATCAGTTCTGACGCCGGCAAGACGTGGGGTGGCGAAATCCATCTTCGCGATGATGGTCGGACTTGGGACATCGGTTATCCAAGAACATTCGTCAGGCCGGACGGAAAACTGGTCACCATCTACTACTTCACCACAGCGAAAAACCGTGAGCAGCATATCGCTGCCACCATCTGGAGTCCGAACTGAGGAATGGATGGCGACGCGGTTAATCCTCTCTTTCAGATGGCGGTTTCCGCAAGGAATTAGACAGTTTTTGCATCCTCTCTCTTGCCCGCAAAATGTAACCTTCGAGAGAAGTGTTCATCATGCCTTCTTGCCGAACCGTTGCGCATGTCAGCGTTCGCGCAGTGGGCAGAGAAATCCAACTGACAAACTGACCTCAAACGTCCAAAACGAATCAAACCCATGAAGACGACACATTCGATCAAAACCTCCTTGTGCCTTGCCGCCATGTGCTTCGGCCTGCTGCCACATGCTGCATTCTCGGCGCAGACCACAGCCGCTGGCGCCAAGAACGTGGTTGTTTACTATGAGGTTGGCAGGTTCGCCGGTTGGCCGGCCAACAATGGCGTGTGGAACTGGGGCAACGAGATCCTTGTCGGCTTTTCCCGCGGCTTTTTCAAAGCCAATGAGAGTGGGCATTCCATTGACAAGGACAAGCCAAGCCGCACGGTCCTTGCGCGAAGCCTTGATGGCGGAGAAACGTGGAAGCTGGAAGAGCCGGAGACATTGATCGCTCGCGAGACCAAAGCCAAACCCTCGCCGGGTGGCATTCGTTTCAACGATCCAAACTTCGCCATGCGAGTGGATCGGGATCAATTTCTTGTTTCCTACGACCGCGGCCATAAGTGGGAGGGGCCGTACGATCTTTCCTCATCGTTCGAGTTCAAGCTGACTTCCCGCACGGATTATGTCGTGACTGGAGAGAAGGATTGCCTCCTGTTTCTTTCCGGCGAACAACCTGAGATCAAGGCTGGCAGCTACCGCGATCGGGCGTTTTGCGCCCGCACCACCGATGGCGGCAAGACCTTCAAGTTCATGTCGTGGATGACCGGTGAACCGCTGACGGTGCGATCCGTGATGCCAACCACGGTTCGGACCTCTCCCAACGAGCTGGTTTCCGTGCTGCGTCGCCGCGAGGGCAGTCAGTGCTGGATTGACGCCTGCGGCTCCGAGGACAACGGCGCGAGTTGGAAATTCTTGAGCAAGGTCGCAAATCTTGACGGCAATAACGGCAACCCGCCCAGCATGGCGAGACTGCCGGACGGCCGTCTGTGCGTCGCGTGGGGCTTGCGCGCGAAGCCGTTTGGGAACCGCGCGAAGATCAGCCGCGATCAAGGCCGGAACTGGAGCGACGAGATTTTGCTCCGGCAGGGTGGCCGCACGTGGGACCTGGGCTACACCCGCACGGTCGTGCGGCCGGACGGGAGGCTGGTCACGATCTATTACTACACCACCGCAGAGAGGCCGGAACAGCACATTGCGGCCACCATTTGGGAGGCTAAATGATCATGACCATCAAGAAGGAGTTGAGGCGTGAGATGCTGATTCCGTTTTCCACGCGAATGAAGGGCCTCGCAGTGCTGACGCTTTCGGTTCTGAGTGGCATCGGATTGGAAGTTCGAGCAGCACAAGCCGAGAAGTCACCCGCGAACAAGGCTGCGAT
Source organism: uncultured Bifidobacteriaceae bacterium (assembly GCA_964574525.1). Lineage (GTDB taxonomy): Bacteria > Verrucomicrobiota > Verrucomicrobiia > Limisphaerales > JADLHS01 > WYBW01. The sequence continues at coordinate 24,554 of CAZNOE010000005.1, read as the reverse complement.
CAACCCTCAAGGCGGGAAACTCCACCTCAAAGTGGATCTGGCACTGCCCACCAGCGCAACGGACCCCACCCCGGTGCCCGGCACTTTGAAACCGGGTTGGTCGCCCTTTGTGGCGACCCGGTGGCGGGACATGTATATGCATGACGGCGTATGGGAGGACGGCTCGACCTGCGGCGGACCACCCCCAAAGGCCAAGGGCATCGCTGGCTCTGGCGTCCACGTCGTCATTGATTGTGTCCGGGGAGGCAATGGAGGTTTTGCCGTGTTCGGCATGGAGCGGGACAATCTGGGCGGTGGCGGGGAACCCAAAGGAGAGCCGAAGGGCGAACCGATTGCCAACGGCTGGTTTCACAATGTGGATTGGGGTGGGGAAAACCGCGGGGACATTTTGTTGCAGATCAACGGGCTGCCGGCCGGTGAATACGAAATGACCTGCTATCATAATCATTGGGAGCCGCAGAAGCAGAAAACCCGCAATCGCCTCGACCAGCCTTCCAAGATGCCGCCGATGACCGGGGTTCGCGCCATACCGCTGTCCGTGGGAAAAGGCGGCACGGGCAAAGGCGTCACGTCGCTCAGGGAAGCCAAAGACGTCAAAGTGACCAGCGAAACTTCCGACGACAAAGTCGCGACTTCGGTAATCCGGTTCAAGACAGATGGCAGCAACGACGTCGTGGTGATCATAGACGGTGGTGACGACACCTACCCGGATCCGGCGAGAAAGGGGCGGGAAGGTTCGAAGGGGATTCTAAGCGCCTTCAAAATTGACCAGATTAATTGAGATCCCGTGCGGTGATTGGCGAAGCAGGTCGCGGCAGTTTTTTTGATACTCCGATGGCCTGCATCATCAGATCGCCTCGGTGGGCCGACCGGAATGGGTTTTGAGTTCAACTGATTCCTTCACCAACATTTAATCGCCAGTCGTTTTGAAATCATGTCAAGGACCTGGAAATCATTCATTCGGACGCTGGGTCTTTTTTTGTGCCTTGCCGTGTCCGCCGTTTCTGCGGACCCGCCGGGCGTGATCATTGACAGGAGTCCTGATCCGGCTCGCGTCTATCTCGGCGCGCCTAGCATCGCCATCCTCGCGAATGGGGATTATGTGGCGTCGCACAACTTTTCCGGACCCGGCACGGGCTGCGACCGGTCCGTCGTGTTCGGCTCACGCGACCACGGCAATTCCTGGAGCAAGCTGGCCGAGTTGAACGGCCAATACTGGTCAACGTTGTTTGTTCACAAGCGCGACCTCTACATCATCGGCACCAGCCGGGAGTACGGGAATATCGTGATCCGCCGCTCCACTGATGGCGGCAAAACCTGGACGGTGCCGAAGGATAAGAACAGCGGCCTGCTTCGGGATGACGCCAAATATCATTGTGCTGCGGTGCCGTTGGCGATCCACAACGGCCGGCTCTGGCCAGCCTTTGAATTGGCGGGTGGCGGGCGGGAACGGTGGTCGGCAATGGTGATTTCCGCGCCAGTGGATGCGAATTTGTTGCAGGCGGACAACTGGTCGTTGAGCGAACCGTTGCAGCATCTTTGGTCCGGCTCACAATGGATTGAAGGGAACGTGCTGGTTACTCCCGAAGGCAAGCTGGTGAACATTCTCCGCTCCAATCTGAAACCCGAGAAATCTGGCGAAGTCGCCAACCAGGCCGCAATCGTGCACGTTTCGGAAGACGGAAGAAAACTCACGCACGAACGTGACAAGGGCACGATCAATTTTCCGGGCGGAGCGAGCAAATTCACCATCCGATTTGATCCGAAGACTCAACGCTACTGGTCGCTCGTCAATGAACAACCCGACGCGAGCATTGAACGCAACATTCTTGCACTAAGTTCTTCGGCAGACCTGCGGAATTGGAAAGTGGCGTCCATCCTTGTGCGACATTCTGACCGCCGGCATCACGCCTTGCATTACGTGGACTGGCTTTTCGAGGGCGACGACATCATCGCCGTAAGCCGCACCGCATGGGATGGCTCACACAACTATCACGACGCGAATTTCATGACCTTTCACCGGTTCAAAAACTTTCGCGACCTCACCATGAAAGATTCCCCGCCATCTTATTGAAGCCATGAACATGAGCAAAATAGCAGCGTTAATCATTGTTGCGGTGACCTTCTGCCGTCCCTGTCACTTGCGCGCGGGCGAGCTGCCGCAAACCAAAGAGTTCACGAACTCGATAGGGATGAAATTGGTCCGCATTGAGTCCGGCATGTTCCGAATGGGCCAGCTCTCCGGGTCGCTGCCTTTTGAGATGATGCCCGAGGATGGCGGACCGGGCAACCGCATGGACGCTCTGATTCGAGGTGACTTCGATGAAAAACTGGTTCACAAGGTGACGATCTCAAAGCCCTTCCACATGGCGGTGTGCGAAGTTGCCAACAAGCAATACGAACTTTTTGACCCGGCGCACAAAGCTCTCCGGGGAAAAGATGCGGGTCTTTCCAAAGGCGATGATGACGCTGTGATCAATGTCAGTTGGTACGACGCGCAGGCGTTTTGTCAGTGGCTTTCGGACAAGGAAGGGCTGCCTTACCGATTGCCTACCGAGGCTGAGTGGGAATACGCGTGCCGTGCGGGAACGGATGGGAACTTTTTCACCGGTCAAACGTTACCGAAGGAGTTCCGCAAGAATCAGTGGCTTATCCGGGGGACTGAATTTGCGGATCTTCGTGTCGGAGCAACGCCGCCCAATCCGTGGGGGCTGTACGACATGCATGGGAACGTCGAGGAATGGTGCAATGACTGGTACGGCCCTTACCTTGCCAAAGCCCAGACCGATCCGTTGGGCTATGCTGAAGGCGATTTCCGGGTGACACGCGGCGGCAGTCATTCGACGGACATTTACTACCTCCGATCTGCAAACCGGATGGGTGCTCTGCCTGAAGACAAACACTGGCTCCTGGGTTTCCGCGTCGCCCTCGGCGAACTGCCCGGCACCAAACCCATCCCGCAAGGTCCCGCGCCACTGAACCAGCAGAATGTCGTCCAGCGAAATCCTGATTCCGTAAAAACCGGCCCCAACCCGAACGTGCCCTATTTCGCCAAGCCCAGGACATTCGTGCGGATGCCGCCTTCATCGGCTGGCCCTGTATTTGCGCTTCACAATCACGACCCGGCAATCGTTGAGTGCCCCAATGGCGATCTGCTCGTCTGTTGGTACTCCTGTCTCGCGGAGAAAAATCGGGAACTCTGCCAGGCCGCAAGCCGTTTGCGCTGGGGCCAAACCGAATGGGAAGAAGCCTCGCCGTTTTGGGATGTTCCCGACCGGAACGACCATGCGCCCGCCATGTGGTTCGACGGAAAGGAGACGCTCTATCACTTCAACGGGATGTCCTTCGGTGCCGGATACAACAAGATGGTCATCATCATGCGAACGTCCAAGGATAGTGGCACGACGTGGTCTCGCGCGCGCGTGATTACGCCCGGGCATACGAGCGGCCACATGCCTGTCGAGGCCGTCTTCCGCATGCACGACGATACCATCGCCCTAACCTCTGATGGCAGCCCAACGCTCTGGTTGAGTTCGGATCACGGCCTAAACTGGAAGAGTTGCGAGGGCGCGATTGGCGGCAATCATCCCGGCGTGACGCAGCTTGACGATGGACGTCTCTTCGCCTTCACGCGTGACGTGGTGCTCGAAGGCAAGATGCCTTACCTCATTTCGAGTGATCGCGGCAAGACCTGGGATTCCAAGCCCAGCGATTTCCCACCGATTCACGGTGGCCAAAGACTTGTCCTGCTCAAGCTCAAAGAGGGGCCGCTCTTTTTCGCTTCCTTCGCGAAAAACGGCATCATGATTACCGATGCCGACGGCGTTCAGCGCCAGGTCAAGGGACTCTTTACCGCGGTCTCGACTGACGATGGCAAGACTTGGCCCTACCGTCGCCTCGTCAGTGATGATGGCCCGGGGACGCCTGTGGAATCAATGAACGGCGGTCTTTTCACCATGAGCGCGCGCACCGGCGAACATTTCGGATACATGTCGGGATGCCAGGCGGCAAACGGACTCGTCCATCTCATCACCAGCCGAACTCATTATTCCTTCAACCTCAAATGGCTCATGACTCCGGCCGCGCCGCTGAAGTTTCCGCCGTTGCCGGTGAAGGCCGTGAAGGAGTCCTTTGACGGCCCGAAATTCGACAATGATGGCTGGGTGGATTACAAGAGCTACACCGGCAACTTCAACGGCAAAGGGCAGTTTTCCATCCAGGCCGACGGACGCAACAGCGGAATCAACCGCATTGTCGGCGAAGGTTCATTCGAAGCAGTGTTGGTGCTGAAGAATCTGCTCTGCCACCCCGCTGCTCCGCGCGGCCTCGTTGGGGCCGCTCTGGTGTTCGAGGATGGTCTCGGCGCGAAGCAGGGTGATTACCTCAGGCGGGGGGATATCGGCAGCAGCGAACGAGCTGAAATCAAGTACGACAAGATTCCAGAGACGTTCAAGCTCAAGACCGTTTGGAACCACAAGACGAAACAATGGCGCGTGTTCTACGGTTTCAACGGTGAAGAACCTCTCGAAGAGCTGCCTGCAAGCAAGGCCGGTATTTTTCTAAAGGAACCGTTTACCGAAGCGACGTCATGCTACCTGATGGCCGCAAACGGCAGCGTTGATGTGGACTATTTTGAAATCAAGCCTTTGAACGATTGAATGAACGATTGCACGTGAAGAGTCTGATCAAATAGCCGCCTCGTTCATTGCGTGTGAATGACGAGCCCATACGACCGGCAAAAATGCTTATCAAAACCAACTCTTGCGGAATGAAAACGCTGAACAGGCTGACGGCTTCAATCGCCTTGGTGTCGCTGTCGGCCTTCGCAGCGGACCCGCCGGGAGTGATCATTGACAAGAGTCCCGATCCGGCCCGCGTTTATATTGGTTCGCCCAGCATCGCGGTCCTGCCGGACGGAAATTACGTCGCGTCGCACGACTTCTTTGGACCGGGCACGGGCTTCAACCAATCCGTGGTGTTCGGCTCCGGCGACCGCGGCAAGACCTGGAGCAAGCTGGCCGGGTTGGATGGCCAATGGTGGTCAACGTTGTTTGTTCATCAGGGCGACCTCTACATCATCGGCACTAGCCGGGAGTACGGCAATGTTGTTATCCGCCGCTCCGCTGATGGCGGCAAAACCTGGACGGTGCCGAAGGACAAGAACAGCGGTTTGCTGCGGGACGATGTTAAGTATCATTGCGCTCCGGTGCCGTTGGCGATCCACAACGGCCGGCTCTGGCGGGCCTTCGAATTGGCGGAGGGCGGGCGGGAACGCTGGTCGGCAATGGTGATTTCCGCGCCGCTGGAGGCGGACCTGCTGAAGGCGGAGAACTGGTTGTTGAGCGAACCGCTCCAGCATCTCTGGTCCGCCTCGCAATGGATCGAAGGCAACGTGCTGCTCACTCCCGAAGGCAAGTTGGTGAACATCCTCCGCTCCAACCTCAAACCCGCGAAACCCGGCGAGGGCGCCAACCGGGCGGCAATTGTGCATGTCTCGGACGACGGGAAAAAACTCGCGCACGAACGCGACAAGGACATGATCAATTTCCCCGGCGGAGCATTCAAATTCACCATCCGATTCGACCCGAAGACCAAACGCTACTGGTCGCTGGTCAATGATCAACCCGACGCCAACGCGCAGCGCAACATTCTCGCATTGAGTTCGTCGGCCGATCTGAGGAATTGGAAGGTGGAATCCATCCTTCTTCGACATGCTGACAGCAAGAATCACGCATGGCAGTACGTTGACTGGCTGTTCGAGGGCGACGACATCATCGCCGTCAGCCGCACCGCGTGGGACGGCTCTCACAACTTTCACGACGCGAATTACATGACCTTTCACCGCTTCAAAAACTTTCGCGCACTGACCATGGCGGATGCTCCGCAATTTTCGGGGAAGTAGATTTCGAAATTGACCATCAACCAAAATTTGAAAATGAACAGACTGATTCCAGCACTTCTCGTGGCGGCGACCACGCTCGCCCACGGACAACTGAAACCCGCGAGCCTCAAACATGTCTTTGTGTACAAAGAGCCCGGACGATTTGCCGGTTGGCCTGCGAACAACGGGATCGCGATGATTTGGGGCAACGAGATTGTCGTGGCATTCGCGCGCGGTTGGTACAAAACCAACGCGTCAAGTCACTCCATTGACGGCAGCAAGGAAACCAAGAGTGTCCAAGCACGCAGCCTGGACGGCGGTGAAACCTGGGCCATCGAAGAAATCGCCAAATCCGAACCTCCGGTCCCCAGCCAGGGAAACATTCGTTTTAACGATCCGAATTTCGGCATGCGGATAGGTGGAGACAAGTTTTCAGTTACGTATGACCGGGCACGAACCTGGAAGGGACCGTATTTATTTACACCACCGTTCACCGGACACGGTGCGGGACTCTGGCCCAATCAAGACCCGTCAACCGGCTTCAAGCTGAGTTCGCGCACCGACTACCTGGTGATTGCAGAGAACGAATGCCTGTTCTTCCTATCGGGAAATTTTCCCGAGGTGAACGGGTCCAACCATGGAGACCGTTCGTTCATGGCGCGAACCCGGGACGGGGGCAAATCTTTCCAGTTCGTTTCATGGCTGACGGGTGAGCCGGTAAAAGTGCGTGCCGCAATGCCATCAACCGCGAGGACTTCTCCCACTCGCCTTGTTTCAATTACGCGGCGCAAGGTTCACGATACCGAAACTACCGAAACGAAGAAATATGTAAACTGGATTGAGGCGTCCGTGTCCGAGGACAACGGGGAATCCTGGAAGTTCCTGACCAAGGTAGCCGACACCGATCGCGGTGAGGAAAATGGGAATCCGCCCGCGTTGATTCGAATGCGGGATGGGCGGTTGGTGGTCGCCTACGGTTACCGGAGCAAGCCGTTTGGCATGCGGGCAAAGGTCAGCAACGACGGCGGCAAGACCTGGGGCGAGGAAATTGTCCCCCGTAATGATGGGGCGACGTGGGATTTTGGCTATGCTCGAATGGTTCAGCGGCCCGACGGCAAGCTTGTCACGATCTACTATTACAACACCCCCGAAAATCCGGAACAGCATATCGTCGCAACGATCTGGGATCCTCCTACCGAGGTGGTAAAATGATTCCGCGAATGGCGACCGAAGCGCATCAAATCAAACCTCGCATGAATGTCCTGCCCGGCGTCTCAAAAGCATTTTTGATCGGATGCCTGGGACTTGCCACGCTTCCCGCGATGGCGGCCGTGAAGTTCGACGGATTGACCTGGCATCTTTCGCGCGATCCCTCACGGCTCATCCTGAACGAAAAGAACGAGTTGGTGTGGCAGAATCCTCACGCACCGGATCAAGTCACGGTTCAATTGCCGCCGATGGATTTGACCAAAGTTGGCGCGGTGGCCCGGGTGGATTATGTGTACGAGGCGGAGGGTAAAGAGACGGGTATTCCAGGAACGGATCCCACGTTACTCTCAGGCACCGGGGATATGCGCATTGGTCTGTTTGACTCCAACGGCCAAGGCCACATCAATCGAGACGATACCGGGTTCACCAGTGAAATCTGGCGCGGTTACCTCGGTTATTGCGCCCGCGTTTGCCCGCATCTGCCCGTGGGAATCAAAAGGGAACACAGCGACGCCATTCCCGGCAAGTTCATGAAACGCACTGGCATCACGAAAGATACCAGCGCCTCGCTGCTGCAGACGGCCAGTCCTTACGGAAAGTCCCAAGGCCTCAGCGGCTTCGGCTTGAAGTTGGGAGTCACTTATCCCCTGACCCTGCAAATTGAACGCACCGCACCGGACACGCTGGTCTTCAGCGTCACGATGAACAACGTCACCTACCGTTACGTGGACAATGACCCGCAACTTCAGCCGAAGAAAATTGACGCGCTGGCGATGTATTTTCCAAACCCCAAGGCATACACTTCGATCACCTTGGCGGGCAGTTGCTTTTCGTCGAAGGCGGGCGGCAGCGGCGCGGCAGCAATCGCAGGTGTTCGAGCGCTCTCCATCGAGTTCGCGTCCATTCCAGCCGGCACCTTTACAATGGGCGCTGACCTTCCGCCGGAAGTCATCACCGCCGAGAAGGGCATTTTCATCCAGGACGAATTCCCGGCGCGCCAGGTGAGGATTACGCGTGGCTTTGATATGTCGAAACGAGAGATAACCAACCTCGAGTACGAGAAATATGATCACGCGCATGCGGCGTGGCGGGGAAAGGCGACAGGGATTTCGACCAATGACAACGAGGCCGTCGTATATGTTGACTGGAACGACGCCGTGGGTTTCTGCAATTGGTGGTCGGCTCAGGATGAACGGTATGATTACCGCCTGCCCACTGAGGCGGAGTGGGAGTATGCCTGTCGTGCCGGGACAAGGACACCCTTCAACGACGGCGTGAACGGAGACATCTACTCGTTGAATCCTCTTGGATCGCTTGCGGGCACATGGCACGTCATCACGAATTGGTTCGTCACCCGCGGCAATGGCAAGACGGAGAAGATCGCATGGTCTTCTCCCGAAGCGGTGGACTTGACGGTTGGCCAGCAGGGGCCGAACGCATGGGGGCTTTACGACATGCACGGTGGCGTGGAGGAATGGTGCTCCGACTGGTACGGCCCGTATGTCCTGAACGACACCACCGACCCGATGGGCTACGCCAGTGGATCGTCGAAGGTCGTGCGCGGCGGAAGCCACAACGTTCATCTGCAAACGCTGCGTTCGGCAAACCGTTCTTCGGCCAATCGAACCGACAAGCATTTCCTGCTCGGCTTTCGGGTCGTGCGAGTGCCGAAGGGACAGACGCTGCCCGCGCCCAAGTTGAAGCAACCGGTTCAGGAGTGGGCGAAAGATGTTTCCGAGCAGGTTTACGCGTGGCCTGTGGACGGGGTGGCTCCGCATTTCGAACTCACCTCTCTCTATGAAGTGCATGCCGAGTATGGCACCCCGGAACTGCGGGCGCAGTTCGAGATGCCGTTCTACACGCACAACCATTCGCCGGCGATCACGTGGGCTCAAAACGGCGATCTGCTGCTGGCGTGGTTCACGGGCGAAAGCGAGAAGGGACAGGAACTGACCATCCCGGCTCTGCGCGGGCGTCGTCAGAAAGACGGTTCGTTGCGTTGGGATGCGCGGGTGTCCGAATTCTACAAGGTGGCGGATCGAAACATGCACGGCGTGCAGTTGTGGAACAATGCGACGAGGCTTGCCCACGGATTCAAGGAACCGTTCACCCTGTATCACATCAACGGCATCTGCACGGACGGCAAGTGGTCCAAACTGGCGATGTCTTTTCGCCAGAGCACCAACAGCGGGGCCACCTGGTCGGAGCCGGTCATCATGAAGCCGAACGCGGATGCGCTGCATCTGTCTTCCGCGCGGAACCAGCCGCAAGGGAATGTCATGGTGGCTTCGGATGGCGCTTTTATCTCCTTCTCGGACGGTTCCGCCTTGGGCGGCTCAGGTTCGTCCGTGAATTGGAGTGGTGACGGCGGCAAGACCTGGGCGGTGCGAACGTTGAAAGCCGGGCCTCCGGGAAATCACGTTGGCGGAGTCCAATTGACGGACGGACGGATCCTGGCGTTCTCCCGCGACCAAGGGGGCAGAACATTCGGCTCGCTGCCCAAGAGCCTTTCCGACGACCAGGGAAAGACGTGGTCATTTGGGCCCACGGAATTTCCTCCCGTGTCAACTTTCCAGCGCCTGGCGCTGTTGCGGCTGGAGTATTCCAGTCCGGCACTTGACCCCGGCAAGCAAAAGCGAAAGCCTATCCTGCTGATCAGTTTTGCCGCCGACGGCATGGACGGGAAGGATGCCAATGGCAAAGCTGCGAAAATTTTCGGAACTTGCGCGGCTCTTTCCTGGGATGAGGGGAACACCTGGCCGGTCAAGCGCGTGTTGAGCGACGTAAAGAGCGGCAGCAAGGACTACGTGATGGCCCCTTGGAACAAACCCTTTCCTCTGGATGCCACCCACGGGCAGGCACGCGCTTATTGGGCCACAGCGCAGGCACCGGACGGAATCGTGTACCTCACGGATGGCAGGCTTTGCTATGCGTTCAATCTCGCGTGGCTCACACAGTCTCCAGCCCGAAGTTCTGACTGACATTGGGTATTTCAAATGATAACGAAAGAACCAAACCATTTCCAAACCCGGGCCATGCTATTCCAGTCAAAGATCAACGCGTTCCACATCACGGCAGCCGGCGTCCTGCTGCTTTGCTGTTCCCTTCCCCTCTCGAGTCAGGTGTCCCGAGCTCCAGGAGCCGCCGCTGCTGGGCAGAGCGAGCCCAGCAGTCTCGATCTTTCCAATGCGCAACTCGTGCTCGCGCCGGGGATGTCCGGACCTGAGAAAAAAGCCGCGCAGATGTTGGTCGAGGAGGTTGAAAAACGGAGCCGGCAGCGCTGGGGCCTTGCTGACCAGTTGCCGGCGAACGGCCAAACCACTGTGGTTCTTGGCCGTCGCTCGGGGACAAACTCAAAACCGGCGGCAACGAAAAGCCAGAGGGCTACCGCATCGTCACCGTGAAGCCGGGCCTCGTTGTCGTGGCGGGAAACGACGAGCGCGGCGTCTTGTTCGGTGCCGGCCGGTTGCTCCGGATTCTCAGTTACCAGCGTGGTGGAGTTTCACTCGCTTCGAATGTGGATCTCGCCAGCGCCCCTCACTACCGCCGGCGCGGCCTTCAATTTGCTTACCGTCCACCGACCAATTCCTACAACGGCTGGGATGTGCCGACCTGGGAACAGTACATCCGCGAACTGGTCATTTTCGGCGCCAACGCCATTGAACTGATTCCTCCGCGTTCCGATGATGACGCGGACAGCCCGCATTTTCCGCTGCCACCGATGCGGATGATGATCGAGATGTCACGGCTGGCTGACGAGTACGGCATTGAATGCTGGATTTGGTACCCCGCGCTGGACGAGGACTACTCGAATCCCGCCACGGTCGAGTTTGCGTTGAAGGAGTGGGGCGACGTGCTTCGTCAACTGCCTCGGGTGGATGTGCTATTCGTTCCCGGTGGCGACCCCGGGCACACTCCGCCAAAAATTCTCATGCCCATGCTCGAGAAGCAAACCGCGCAACTTCGCAAACTTCATCCCCGGGCGAGAATGTGGATGTCGCCCCAGAGTTTCAACGCCGCGGGCATGGAGGATTTTTACGAGATCATGAAAGCCGAGCCGCCGTGGCTTGAAGGAATCGTGTTCGGCCCGCAGCAGTGTGACAGTCTGGACAAACTTCGCGCCCGCGTACCGAAACGCTATCCGATTCGCTTTTACCCCGACATCACGCACACTTTGCATGCGCAATATCCGGTGCCGGATTGGGACTTCGCTTTCGCCGCGACGCTCAACCGCGAGCCGATCAATCCGCGACCGTTGGATCAGGCGGCGATCTTCCGGCGTTTGCAGCCGCTGGCGGAGTTCGGTTTCCTCACCTATTCGGAAGGCTGCAATGACGATGTGAACAAATCCGTCTGGAGCGGCCTGGGCTGGGACCCGGCGGCGGATGTGACTGACATTCTGCGCGACTACAGCCGGTTTTTCATCGACGAGGAATTTGCCGATGATTTTGCCCAAGGCCTGCTCGCGCTCGAACGCAACTGGCGCGGATCGCTCCTCGCAAACGAAGGCGTTGATACCACGCTCAAACAATTTCAGACGCTGGAGAAAATCTCGCCGCCGCGTCTGCGCCAGAACTGGCGCTTCCAACAGGGGCTGTACCGCGCTTATTACGACGCGACCATCCGCGCCCGTCTGCTGGCCGAGACGCTGCAGGAGGAGCGGGCCATGGAACAATTGCGGCGCGCCAGGTCGCTCGGTTCGCTGGCGGCAATGCAGGCGGCTGAGGCCGAGTTGGCCGCGCCGGCCGTCCAACCGGCGGCGGACTTGCGCGCGCGTGTGTTCGAACTTGCCGAAGCGCTTTTCCAAAGCATCCACATGCAACTCAGCGTGGACAAATACCAGGCCATCGCGATCCGCCGCGGCGCCAACCTCGACTTGATTGATTTTCCGCTCAACAACGCGCCGTGGTTGCGCGTGCGCTTCGCTGAAATTCGCGCTTTGACGGACGAAACTGAACGCCTGCGCCAGATCGCCGCGCTCGTCAACTGGAGCAATCCCGGCCCCGGCGGTTTTTACGACGATCTTGGCAACCCTGCTGCACGGCCTCATCTGGTTCGCGGTTCCAACTATGAGGATGACCCGGCATTCCTGAGTTCACCGATGACTGGTTTTGGCGGCAGCATGTTTCAAGACAAGCCCGTGGAGCCCACGCGCATCTCGTCCGCAACGCACGCCGAGACGTTGAACGAGCAGCCACTCGAAATGCTCTACCGCAATCTCGACAAGACCGCGCAGTACCGGCTACGAATCATCTACGGTATCGAGGTGGGTATTTCCTCCGCGAAAGTGCCCGTGAAACTGACGGCCAATCAACGCTACGAAATCCATCCGCTCCAGCCCAGAGATCCGTTGTTGCGACCGGTCGAGTACGACGTGCCCGCCGAGGCCACGGCGGGTGGAGAGCTGCGCTTGACGTGGACACGCCCACCCGGATCCGGAGGGAATGGTCGTGGCGCCCAGGTGGCCGAGGTCTGGCTCATGCGCGTGCATTCAACGAACGGCCCGCCGGCCAATGAAGCACCATATCATTTCCCAACCAAATGAACCTCAATGGAAAAGCAGCCGTGGTAACCGGGGCCACTCGGGGCGTGGGCCGGGCCACGGCGTTGGCGCTCGCCAGGGGCGGCTGCTCCGTCCTCATCAACTACAGCCGATCACGCGAGGAGGCGGAAGCAACGGCGGCGGAAGTCCGTGCCCTTGGCGTCAGTGCGGTGTGTTTCCAGGCGGCGGTGGAAGACGATGCCGCGTGCCGAGCGATGATGGCCGCGGCGGTCAAGGAGCTTGGCCGGCTCGATATCTTGGTGAATAACGCGGGCACAACGCGCTTCATTCCACCGGCGGACCTGGACGCCGTTACCGACGCGGATTGGGAACACATTCTCGGCGTCAACGTGAAGGGACCGTTTCAATGCGCCCGCGCGGCCCGGTCGCATTTGGAGGCGACCGGCGGTGGTGACATTGTGAACGTGGCCAGCATAGCCGCATATACGGGCACGGGCAGTTCCATTCCTTACTGCGCTTCGAAGGCGGCGGTTGTCAACCTGACCATCGCCCTGGCGAGGGCCTTGGCCCCCAACATTCGCGTCAACGCGGTCGCACCTGGTTTCATCGCGGGCGACTGGCTGCGGCGCGGGCTGGGCGAATCGTACGAGGCGACGAAGAAAGCCCGGGAAGCGCAATCACTCCTCGGCCGCGTGTGTGAGCCGGAGGATGTCGCTGCGGCCATCCTTTCGTTCATCATCGGCTCGGACATGGTCACCGGCCAGACACTGATTTGCGACGGCGGGCAAACCATCGGTCCGCCCTACGCACGAACGAACAAATGAAAACCCGCTGCTCGTCAATAGCGCCACATCGGCTTCCGCGCGATGACTCGCAACCGACGTTCGGCGCCTGTCGCCGGATCACAAGCAAAGCTGGGCGGTGGCTGATAATGACGGAACGGTTTATTCAGCCAGATCGCGGCGCGCACGAAACCGGCGCGGCCGACTTGGAATTTGGAACCGCTCGGTGGAGGAAATCGGGCGGGGGTTGAATGTTGCAAACGGCGGATTATTTGATGGGCTATGCTGCATTCGCAATGACCACTCCGACCCTCAACACCCGCCCGCTTGGTCTGACGGGGCTCCGCATTTCGGAAATCTCGTTCGGTGCCGGGCCGGTCGCAGCGCTCATGACGAATGATGGTCGGGAGGCTCAATTCAAGGCCATTCAGCGCGCGCTCGAAGTCGGCATCAACTGGTTCGACACGGCGGCGACCTACGGCGACGGTCAGTCCGAACTCAACCTCGCGGCCGCGCTGCGTGAACTCGGCGCGGTGGACAAGGTTCACATCGCCACCAAAGTGCGCCTGACGGAACACCAACTCGACAATGTTGCCGAAGCAGTGCGGTCTTCGGTTGCCGCCAGCTTGAAACGACTTGGCCTTGCGCGCGTCACGCTCATTCAACTCCACAATTCCATCACGCCAAACCGCGGCGACCAGCCGACTTCGATCACACCGCGTGATGCACTTGGCCGACGTGGCGTGCTCGACGCTTTCCAGAAGTTGAAGGCTGACGGTGCGGTCGAGCATTTCGGCCTGACCGGTCTGGGCGCCGAGGTGTCACTTCGCGAGGTGATCGCCGCCGGCAGTTGGGCGACGATCCAGCTTCCATTCAATCTCCTCGGACCGCGCCGCTCTGCAGGCGATTTGATGACGAGCTGTGCAGCACGTGGGATGGCCGTGCTGGCCATCCGCGTTTTTGCCGGCGGCGCGCTGGCCGGACAGCCACCCAGCGCCCACACGCTGCAAACGAAATTCTTTCCGTTGGAAATCTACCGGCGCGACGTGGAACAGTCGGCGCGATTTGCTGCGTTGCTTCCGGCTGACGTGAGCCTCAAAGAAGTGGCGGTTCGTTATGTGCTCGGTGCCGGGCAAATCGCAACGGCGTTGATCGGCTTTGCCAGCGCGGAGCAAATAGACGAAGCCGTTCAGTTCGCCCAAGCAGGTCTGCTGGCTCCAACGATGGTGAAAGAACTTCTCGCTTGAGCACCGACGTTGCAACTTCGTTCCCGGCCCGATTGCGTTACACGGTACTCGCGGCTGGTCTTGAACCACGCCGCGTCAAAAAGCAAATTCCGCAAATGAAATGTCAGATTTCCCATGTCGCCGAATTGGCTGATACAAATACATTGGTCGTCATGAACTGCGAAGCGTCGAGAAAACCGATGCGCAGTACTTTGCTTGCGAAACTTGGCCCCTTCTTGTCATGAACTCTTCTTCGCCCCTCGCCACCAATCTCGACGCCGCTGCCTTGCGCCGGCAATACGCCGCGGACGGTTTTTTTGTCCTGCCCGGAATCATTCCTCCCGCACATCTGGAGCTATTGCGGCGCGTCTGCACCGAAGCGATTTCCGACATGGATGCGGAAATGGATCGCAAGAAGACCACCGTGCTGGGCATCAATCACAAGGGCAAACGCTACTTTGTCGGCCAGTCCTACCACAATCATCCGGACCTGGGAGAGTTCTTGTTCAGCGACCTTCTGGCGGACATCGCCCGCCTGACCTTGGGCGACAACGTGTATCTGCACAACGATCAGTACGTCGTGAAGTGTGAGAAGGAGGGCATGAAGTTCAGTTGGCATCAGGACGGTGCTTATGTTGCGGCCCGCATCGGTACCCATGCCGAGTGCCTCACCTGTTGGTGCAGTCTGGACGAGGTGAGCGAAGCCAATGGTACCATCTATGTTCTGCCCGCGAGCCGGTTCGGCAGCCGTGAACTTGTCGAGCACATCAAGGATCCTGTCACCAATGACCGCATCGGCTACTTCGGCCCGGATCCGGGCGATCCGGTGATTGCCCCCGCCGGCAGCATCGCGGTTTTTTCAAGCACCGTCTTTCATCGCAGCGGCCCGAATCCTTCCGGCCGGCCCCGTCGCGCTTATCTCGCGCAATACGCGCCCGTGCCGCTCCAAAACAAACCGGGCGAATTTCCGCAGTACTTTGCCGAACCCTTCATTCGCAACGGACTCCGCGTGCGTTGAATTTGAACACCGAATCTATTAACGCTTTTGTCATGCACACCCGCTTCACATTCCTCGCTCTCGCCCTCACAACAACCTTGCTGTCCGCGAAAACTCCCGACGGCAATCCGCTCGTCGTCATGATCGCCAGCCAGCCCTCACACGGACCAGGTGAGCACGAGCACAATGCCGGTGTGCAGCTTTTGGCGAAGTGCCTCGCGCAAGGAACGCCGCAGATCGCCACGAAGATTCATCTCGACGGCGAATGGCCGGACTCGACGGAACTCGCGCAGGCGGACACCATCTTGATCTACGCTGACGGCGCCGAAAAGCACCCGGCCTTGCCCTCCGAGCGGCTCGCACAACTCGACAAGGAGATGAAGCGTGGTTGCGGGTTCGTAAGCCTGCATTTTGCGGTGGAGGTGCCGCGCGAGTCGGGCGGGAAGCCGTTCCTCGACTGGCTCGGTGGATACTTCGAGATCAATTGGAGCGTCAACCCGGTTTGGAAGGCCAGCTTTTCAGAATTGCCGAAGCATTCCATCGCGAACGGGGTGAAACCCTTCAGCACAGAAGATGAATGGTATTTCCACATGCGGTTTCGCGACGGCATGACCGGCATCACTCCGATCCTCTCGACTGTTCCTCCCGCCGACGTGCTCAAAAAATCAGACGGCATCCGTTCGGGCAATCCCGCCGTGCGCCAGGCACTTGCTGGCCGAGAAAAACAGCACATGGCCTGGGCTTCACAGAACACGGCTGGTGGACGCGGCTTCGGCTTCACGGGCGGCCATTTTCATCAAGGCTGGGGCAATGACGATCAGCGCAAGCTCGTGTTGAACGCCATCCTGTGGACTGCCAAAGTCGAAGTGCCCGCGTCAGGCGTCGCTTCGACGGTGAGCGCAGAGGATCTGGCAGCGAATCTCGACCCCAAAAAGGCGCGCAAGCCGAAAGCCGCCCCGAAACCGGGTGCTGCGAGATTTTTCGGACTGCCTGGCAACCGTGGCCTGCGCACCGCATGAAAACGCTCTGCCAATTCGGTGGATTGCCGGCCATCTGAAATGCTATTACTCGCCAGCATGATTCCTGGGGTGAAATTATGGCCTGGCGCTGCCGTGCTCTTGCTGGCCGCCAGCGTCGGCACCGCCGCGGAGCGCGGCATGAGCGCCTTGACGCTTGCGGTTGAGAATGGCCACTTCGAACTCGCGCTGGCTTTGCTCAAGGCGGGTGCGAATCCGAACGACACCCGCGCCGGTTATGCTCCGCTGCACACCGTGACCTGGGTTCGCAAACCAAATCGCGGCGACGATGCCACCGGTCATTCGCAACCCATCGGGTCCGGCAACATGGGCAGCCTTGAATTTGTGAAGCGGCTGGTGGCGGGCGGAGCGGAAGTGAACGTCCGATGGCCGCAGGGCGCTCCCAGCCGCGGCCCGATCGCCGTGGCCGCGGCGACGCCTTTTCTGCTGGCGGCCAAGAACGCTGATGTTCCGCTGATGCGACTGCTGCTCGAACTTGGTGCGGATCCCCTCCTGCCGAACAAGGACAACTCCACGCCGTTAATGGCGGCCGCCGGCCTCGGCACGCGCGCGCCCGATGAAGAAGCTGGAACGGAAGCGGAGGCGCTGGAGGCGGCGGCGTTGCTCTTGAAGTTGGGTGCAGACATCAACGCCGTGGACAATAAGGGCGAAACCGCCATGCACGGTGCCGCGTACAAGAGTCTGCCGAAGATGGTGGAGATGCTTGCGGAGCGAGGCGCAAAAATCGAAATCTGGAACCAGAAAAACAAGTCGGGTTGGACTCCGTTGGTGATCGCCGAGGGATTTCGTCCGGGAAATTTCAAACCCTCCGCCGAGACGATCGCCGCGCTGCACAAGGTGATGCGCGCCGCGGGTGTGACCCCGCCACCGCCCACCCCGCGGCCCGGAACTGAACCGAAGGGTTACCAGTCGCCCAATGTGCGCAACTGATTGAAACCTTTTGCAGTCGTTCCCCGGTCCTTGTTACCAACCAACATCAACATCCTTATGAATAAAAGCTTCAGCTTCTCTCTCGTGCGGCGTCTCGGTTTGGCCTTTATGTTGATTCTCACCGGCAGCGCCGCCGAAGCGCAACGCCCCAACATCATCATCATCCTGGCCGATGACTTGGGTTATGGCGACCTCGGTTGTTACGGCAGCACGGAGCATCGCACACCGAATCTCGACAAGCTCGCCAGCGAAGGAATGCGGTTCACCGATTTCCACGCCAATGGACCGATGTGTTCCCCGACGCGCGCGGCTTTGTTGACGGGACGTTATCAGCAACGTTCCGGAATTGAGCGGGTCATCGGTGGTTTTGGCAGTCGCGGCCTGCCCTTGGAAGCGAAAACGATTGCCGAATACCTGCGGGCGGCCGGTTACCCGACCGGCATGTACGGAAAATGGCATTTGGGCTATCCGCCAGAGGAATTGCCCACGGGACAGGGTTTCGACGATTTCTGGGGCCATCTTTACGGAGACAGCGACCACCATTCCCGCATTGATCGTAACGGCAATGAAGATTGGTGGCACAAGGAAACACTGGTGAAGGAGGAAGGCTACAACACCTACCTGATCAACCGCCACAGTCTGAAGTTCGTCGAAGATCACAAAGACAAACCGTTTTTCCTCTATGTGCCGCATTCGGCGGTACACTTTCCGTGGCAAGGCCCGGGAGACAAGGCCGATCGCGTCAAGGGCGTGGATGCGACCAAGATCAAACACGGCAGCCGCAAAGACCAGCGTGTCGCACTGGGCGAAATGCTTGGGGCCATTGATGCGGGCGTCGGCCAGATCGTCGCCAAACTGCGCGAGCTTGGCCTTGACCGGCGCACGCTGATTTTTTTCACGTCGGACAATGGCGGCTACCTGAGCGTCTCGTCCAATGGCCCGTTGCGTGGCGAAAAGGGCAGCATGTATGAGGGCGGCCATCGCGAGCCAGCCATCGCTTGGTGGCCGGGGCGAATCCAACCGGGCACAGTTTGCCATGAGACGGCGCTGACGATGGATTTGCTGCCCACAGCGCTTGAGTTGTGCGGTCAATCCTTGCCTCAAGGCAACGACAAGCTCGACGGAGTGAGTCTCGTGCCGGTGCTTTCCGGAAAAAATATTTCCGAGCGCACGCTTTTTTGGCGAATGGGTGCAAAGGCCGTTCGACAAGGAGTGTGGAAGATGGTCGTCAAAGAAAACAAACCGGAACTGTTCAACCTCGCTGACGATTTGGGTGAGAAGAACGATCTCGCCGGCCAGAATCCCGAAGTTGTCAAACGCCTGAGCCAGTCGCTGGCGGAATGGGAAAAATCCGTGGACGCCGTTGGAGGCGTCAACGTGTCTTCGTCTGTCCGGAAGAAGAATTGAGAGCGTTGATTCTGGCAACCATGTATTCTTCGATGAAAATAAAATGCCTCTCGCTGCCTTCGATCATTCCCGCAATTGGTTGTCTCCTCCTGGGCGGATTCAGCCTGCCAGCGGCTGTTCCGTCCAACAAGCCCAACATCGTTCTCATCCTTGCTGACGATCTCGGCTGGCGCGATCTGGGCTGTTACGGCAGCACGTTCTACGAGACGCCGAACCTTGACCGGTTGGCGCGTCAGGGGATGCGATTCACGGACGCTTACTCAGCGTGCCCGGTTTGCTCGCCCACGCGCGCCGCGCTGCTCACGGGCAAGAGTCCGGCACGGTTGCACTTCACCGGACACATCACGGCTACCGGCAAGCATCGGCATCCGAAGGACAGTCTCATCATTCCGCCTGAAGAACGGATGCATGTTCCGCTGGAAGAAATCACCTTGGCCGAGGCCCTGAAACCGGCGGGTTACGTCTCCGCCAGCATCGGCAAATGGCATGTCGGCGAAAAAGGTTTCTGGCCACAGGACCAGGGCTTCGACCTCAACGTGGCCGGCTGGACCCAAGGCAGCCCGCCGACGTATTTCTGGCCGTACACGAATCCAAAATCGGAATCGAACGCAGCGATTCCTGGTCTCGAAGAGGGCAAGCCAGGTGAATATCTCACCGACCGGCTGACGGACGAAGCGATCCGTTTCATCGAAACCAATCACCAGCGCAACTTCCTGCTGTACCTGCCGCACTATGCCGTTCACACGCCACTGCAAGCGCCCCCTCCGCTGGTCGGCAAGTACGAATCCAAACTCAAGACGGATGCTTCGCAATTCGATGCCACCTACGGCGCCATGGTTGAAAACCTCGACCTGAACGTCGGGCGTGTGATGGCGACCCTCGACCGGCTTGGATTGTCGGAAAATACTTTGCTCATTTTCAATTCGGATAATGGCGGTGAGTCGCGTTCCACCCGCAACGCGCCGTTGCGGGCCGGTAAGGGTTATTTGTACGAAGGCGGCATTCGTGTTCCATTGATCGTGCGCTGGTCACAACATGTGAAGGCCGGTTCGGTTTGTAACACTCCGGTGACCAGCGAGGACTTGTTTGCCACGATTGTCGCGGCTGCCGGAACGGACGCCCGCCCGGGCCAATCGCTGGACGGGGTGAGCCTGATGCCATTGCTCACCGGCAAAGGCGCCATTACGCGCACCGCGTTGCACTGGTACTATCCGCACTACCCGCCGCAAGGTGCGAGTCCGGGCGCGGCCCTCCGCGATGGCAAGTTCAAGCTGGTGGAAACCTACGATCCGCCGCGCGTGGAGCTTTTCAATCTGGCCACCGATCCGGGAGAAACGATAGACTTGGCGGCGAAGCTTCCCGAAAAGAAGAGCGAGTTGTTGGAAAAACTCCACACCTGGCTGCACGCAGTGGACGCCAAAATGCATACGGCAAATCCGGAAGCCAAAACCGGCCCGAAGCACAAATGAAAAGATTCATGGCAATCTGCATCGCCGGTCTGACTTCGCTTCTCGCCGGCAACCTGGGAACGGCAAAAGACTCACCGCCGACGCGCCCCAACGTCGTATTCATCATTGCGGATGACCTCGGCTACGGCGACCTCGGGTGCTACGGGCAAAAGCAGATTCTCACACCGAACCTTGACCGACTGGCGGCCGAGGGGACGCGGTTCACACAAGTTTACGCGGGTTCGGCGGTTTGCGCGCCATCGCGCTGCTGCTTGATGACTGGATTTCACAACGGACACGGCCGCATCCGCGACAATATCCCGCACGACATTTATTTGAAAAAGGAGGACGTGACCATTGCCGAAGTGCTCAAGCCTGCCGGTTACCGGACTGGTGCCGTCGGCAAATGGAGCCTGGGGCTGCACGGCTCGGAAGGAAAGCCCAACGACCAGGGCTTCGATGACTGGTTTGGCCATCTCGACCAGGATCAGGCGCACTTTTATTATCCCGATCATCTGTGGGACAATGATCGGGTCGTGCTGCTCACCGGCAACCGCGGCGAACAGAAGAAGGAATACAGCGATGACCTGTTCACGGAACGCGCGTTGAAGTTCATTGATCAATCCAAGGCCGCGCCGTTCTTCCTGTACGTCGCCTACACGATTCCGCATTATTCCGATTATCCGAAAGACTCGAACGAATCCTTGATGGTGCCCAGCGATGCGCCCTACAGCGACCGCGACTGGCCGGTGATCGAAAAAAAATACGCGGCGATGATCACCCGCATGGATCGCGACGTGGGCCGACTCATGGCACGCCTGAAAGAACACGGTCTGGATGATAACACGCTCGTGTTTTTCACGAGCGACAACGGCCCCTCGGCTGAGGCGTTGCATCGTCCGGCGTTCTTTCAAAGTGGCGGGCCGTTGCGCGGCGTGAAGCGCGAGTTGTATGAAGGCGGCATCCGTGTTCCGATGATCGCGCGCTGGCCGGGCAAAGTGCCAGCCGGTAAAGTCAGCGATCAAGCTTGGGCGTTTTGGGACGTGATGCCGACTTTGGCCGAATTGGCCGGTGCGAAGCCACCCAAAGGCTTTGATGGCATCTCGATGGCGCCGACGCTTCTCGGTCAGTCGCAGCAGCGACAGCACGATTACTTCTATTGGGACTACGGGCACACTCGGGGCAAATACCTGCAAGCCGTCCGCCTCGGTGATTGGAAAGGGGTCCGCAAAGGCATCGGTTCGCCGATTGAACTCTACGACTTGAAAGCCGACATCGGAGAAGCGCACGACGTGGCCGCGGAGCATCCGGATGTTGTCGAGCGCATCAACAAAATCATGACGACCGCACGCCGGGACGACCCCAATTACCCGTGAAAACAGCAAGACCAAACAGCGCAAGAAGTAGTCGGATCAATATGAAAGCCCGATCATTTGTCACCTCGGTGAAGTGGAGTTGCTGCCTGGCTTCATTTGGTGCGTTTGCCTTGGCTGGAATTGCCAGCGCAGCAGATTGGCCGCACTGGCGGGGGCCGGACCACAACGGCATCTCCAAAGAAACCGGCTGGCTGGATTCCTCGCCCGACGCGCAGATCGTCGTGGTTTGGCAGAAATCCATCAGCGCCGGATGTTCGTCGGTGGTCGTGCGTGATGGCCGGCTTTACACCATGAGCAATCCAGGTGTTGCCGAGGATGAAAAGACGCACCGCGATATCGTGTATTGCCTGGATGCTGCCACCGACACTGTGATCTGGGAACAATCGTATCCCTGCGGGTTGAATTTCAAGAGTAACACGCCCCCGGGTCCGTTCGCCACGCCGGCGATCAGCGGCGATGTGCTCTACACCTGCAGCCGCGCGGGTGATGTCCACTGCATGAATCTCAGCGACGGAAAAATTCTCTGGCATCGCAACTTGAAAACCGAGATGGGGGTTGAGCCTCCGTTCAACGGCGGATTTTCCAGCTCGCCGCTGGTGTGGGAGGACTTGGTAATTGTCAACGCGGGCCTGCACGGCGTCGCGCTCGACAAAAAGGATGGCAAGACTGTCTGGGCCAGCAGCGGCGAGTCGTCGGGCATGGCTACCCCCGTTCCTTACCGGCATGGTGGTCGGAATTTTGTGGCGCTCTTTACCGCTGAAGGAATCGAGGGAATTGATCCTCGCGCCGGCAAGCATTTGTGGAGTTTCCCGTGGGTCACCAAGTACAAATCCAACGCCGCCGATCCGGTTGTTTTCGAAGGCAAGGTGTTTATTGGCGCTTACAACAGCGAGGGCTGCGCACTGGTGGATTTCAGCGGCGAAAAACCAGTTGCGGTGTGGAAAAACCAAAACCTTGAAAATCACTATGCCGGCTCGATCCTGTGGCAGGGTCACCTCTACGGTTTCGACGTCACGGCGCTCAAGTGCGTGGAGTTCTCGGCCGGACAAACCAAGTGGGCGCTCGAAAGATGGACTGACGCAGTTTGAAACCGGCACAAACCCGCTCTCTAATGCGCAGACAGGCGACGATGAACAAACGGGTTCCGGCCTGCGCCACGTCGCGCTCCATCGGGTCGGCAACCGGTTGTGGATCTATTTCTCGAACATCGGCGATGCCCCGGAACGGATGCTACGTTGCCACCTGGAACTCACCAACGATTGGAAAACCTGGAAGACTTCTTCACCCGAGGACGTCCTGAGGCCAGAGACCGAATGGGAAGGCGCGGACTGGAAGGGGGCGAAACCCAAGTTCCGAGAATTGCGCTGGCTGGAAGATCAGGAGCGGTGAAACCCAAGTCGGATTCACGGCTGAGATTTTGCCCCAACTGATCGCGGCGCTGAGTTACGTTCCCCCTGTTTGTTCGATTGCCTGTTACGAATGTCTAATTTTTGATGGGATTTATCCATTGCTCCGGGTGGTGGATGTCTTGTTACCTTGCGAAGGGAATCCAGCATTGGGCTGTCTGGATCGCAAGATGCGGTGACCGGCCTGTTCCCCATTGGGAACGGTGGACGGCAAATGAGCCGCATTTCACAGAACTGCGCGAAGAATCGAATTATGAGCATCAAGCAAATTATCCTGGGTCTTGGCGGTGCGGCCTTGGTCGCCTCATCCTTGCAAGCGGCGGAAGCGAATCCGGTTTTCAAGAAGTTGAAATACGGGTTCTTTGCGCATCACGGCTGGGGCGGGAAGGCTTACGCGCTCACCAAGCATCCGGACCTGAGCGTCCCCAAGAGCATTGATGAGGTGGGCGATCCGTTCAACGCGGAGAGATTCGCGAACGACGTGGCTTCGTTCAAGGTGGAGTACGTCGTGTTCACCGTCTGGCACGCGGAAATGAATCCGATGTACCCGAGCAAGGTCATGGATACGTGGCGCGGGCCGGGCCATTCCTCGAAGCGGGACGTGATTGGTGAAATGATCAATGCGTTCAAGGTCAGAACCATCCCGGTCATTCTTTACATCCATCCTTCGGACGGCCACGACATGCAGCCCTCGGACCAGGAGCGGCTGGGCTGGAACGAATCAACCAACATCCCACCGGCAAACGGCTGGGCTCCTGGAAAGTACGTGCGTTGGAACAATTTCATGAATGAGATCTTTGACGAAATGGGCAGCCGCTACGCGAAGGATGTCGTGGGCTATTGGATTGACGGTGGCTGGGAACGCTGTGACCAGGAACGGTTGAAGAAGACGCTTTGGAGGCACAATCCCAAGGCGGAGTTTGTTTCCGGCATGGATTGCGCCGATCCCGCTGGCGCGTGGGTCACGTATGCGCCCATCACTTACGGCGATGTCAACACCTGGCCCGGTTGGGAATGTCAGGTCGGCATCTTGCAAGGGGGATTGTGGTGGTCCACTGGCGGAACGGCGAAGCTGTCGCCGGAGCACATCGTGAAGTACACGATTCTTCAGGCCGGCGTCAATTTGCAGGGCGGCGGCGCCTGCTGGGCGGCGGACCCTTACACTGACATGACCTGGGAACCCGACGTAAAGGAATACCTGACCATGGCTGGGGCTTTGCTGGAACCAATCGCCGAGTCGGTGAAGAACACTTACGCCAGCACCTCCTTCCCCACGCCGCAGGGCAGCAAGATCGCAAACCTGGCGCACGGCATCGTGGCCACGCGTTCGACGGATGGCGCGCACGAATACA
>CAZNOE010000004.1:10525-41763 GCA_964574525.1 uncultured Bifidobacteriaceae bacterium | reverse complement strand
TCACGCTTATTTGCTCCGCCTGCTCGGCGTCCAGATTTAGATGCGTTTGCCCTGGGTGTACGGCCATACCGATTTCACCAAAGCTGGAACTTCCAGCGGTGGTTCCAATCCGCAGGCGAATGTGATGGGCCTGGTCTTGGCGACCGGCACCCCTCGCTTTTTTGCTCACATCGCCCTGGCAAATAATTCGGTGACCGAACTTCAATTCGCCGATGTCGCCACGAACGAGCCGTATGCCTGGGATTACACGTGGAATCCAGCTGGCGGAGACGGCAATGGCTCGTTGACGGTGAACGTTTCTAACGAGGTCTCGACCTTGACCTACACGACCACCATCAATTTGACGGCCGCACAGCGCACGATTGGCGCATCATTCGACGCGTTCGGAATCACGCCGCGGGCGTTGGGCACCGGCACGCCGGCGGCTACCGCATTCATAGACAGCGTGCAATACACGGCCATCCTCGACACAAATCGTCCATGCATGAGGACCTACCCGGCCAGCATCACTCTCACGGCCGGGGACACGAACAAATCGTTCCTCGTTGGAATCCCGCCCGCGCTCAACGCTACCAGCAACTTGTCTGTCACCCTGGCGAGTCTCAATCCTTCGGTCGCGATACCAAAGGGTGCCGCAGGCAGCGTTCTGGTGGTCACTTTTCCGGCCGGCGCGTACAACGTCCAGGAAATCTTTGTTCAGACCGCCACCACTAATAGCGCATCCACGAGTTTCACAATCAGCAACACCAATGGCGTTTGTGTTGATACGAATTCCATCAGTATTACGGTTCAGGGACTTGTCCAGACCGTGGTGAAGAGCGAATCTTTCGACACCGCCGCGTCCGCCCGAGCGAATGGCTGGTGGGAGTGGCTGACGCGAGTCAACGGCTACAGTCTGGGCTGGACTAATTCGAACCGTTGCGGGGTTGGAGCAGGCGAAGCGGGAGGCGGGTATATCCGCAGCCGGTTTCGCAACGGATATGCTGATGTTTTCGGCAACAGCAAATTCCTCACACTCAGTGACAGCTTGAGCGCCACGGGAAGAATTTTCGTCGGGGAGAACGTCATCCCGACCGGGCGGCCCGGCATCGTTTGCGGCCATTTCGATTGGAGCCGCTTGGGCATTTTCGAATCAGGAGAGTCCGTGAACACCTTGGGCGTTCAAGTCTCGACGGCCAGCGGGACGATTCGCAGCTATCTGGTTCTAACTGACGGGACCAGGTCCTTTGACACCTCGGCCATGACGCCGATGACCAACAGCGCGTTCGACTGGCAATACACGTGGGATCCTACTGGCGGAGCGGGTTCGGGCCGAATGATCACGACGGTCACCGGAACAAACTCAACGGGCGTTTACGCCACCGCGTCCATCACCAACGACCTTAGCGCAGCGGATCGGGCCAAGGGCGCCCGCTTCAACGCGTTCGGCGTGGGCAACCGCGCCCTCGCGCCCGAAGCGTCCTATCGGGAAGGCTATTTCGACAACGTGCGGTACACCGCGATAACCAACGATCCGGTTCTTCCGTGCATCCTGGTGTATCCGCAGTCGGTAGCCTCCAGAGGCTCGGAGAATACCAACTCTTTTGCGCTGGGCATCCCGCCGGCGCTGAACCGAATCAGTCCGGCCACGATCACGGTGACCAGTCTGAATCCAAGTGTGGCCATCCCGGTGGGCGGCGATCCCAACATGGGTATGCTCGTGCTTAACTTTGCCGCCGGCGCTGACAACGTTCAGCAAGTCTCTGTGCAGCCCACGGGATCGGACGGCGGCACGACCTTCTTCTTGATCAGCAACGGCTATGGGGTTTGCGTGCAGACCAACGTGACGGTGACGGTTCTCGGAACGCCCAAACCGACGATCACCAAGACGGAGAACTTCAATTCAGCCCCCGCGGCGGCAACCAACGGATGGGTGGAATTCTTGAGCCGGACCAACCAACAAAGTTACGGCTTCAGCGCGACGGATAACAACGGCTTGGGGGCGGGTGAGGCGGGCGGCACCTTCGTGCGCCGGAACATCCGCTCCTATTATGCCGATGTGACGTGCGGCCGCTTGACGCTGAACGATTTCATTTCCGGCAGCGGCTCCCTGGCAATCGTGAAGCCGAATACGAACAATTCACTTAACATTGGCCACTTCAAATCGGCCGACAGCGCCGGCGGCAATAACCTGATCGGGGTTTCGATATCGCAAGGACCGCAATTCAACTATTACATCGGTCTGGCCGACGGGACGCGCTTGGAAGCCGCCGCGGGCTTTCTGGATACGACCGCCTTTGGCTTGAATACCTGGAGCTATTCCTATGACCCCACCGGCGGCGCGACAGGCTATGGCCGGCTGAGCGTCACCTTGATGAATGGGCTGGTCGGCTCTGTCACCAGCACTCTGGATCTGACGGCTGCCCAGCGCGGCATTGGTGCAACCTTTGAAAGCTTCGGGATTGTGAATCGCGGATTGAGTGATAACACCAATGATGTCGCCAGCCTGTTCCTTGACAACGTGACCTACTCAGCAGGCGGCGCGATCAGCATACTAGGCATACAACTGCTGACCGGAAACCAGTTGGTGCTGACATTCAGTTCGGCGGCCACCAATCATGTGATTAAAGCCTCCAGCAGTGTTTCTCCCGCCTCTTGGAACAATGTTCCAGGAGTGACGTACAGTGGCGGGGGGCCATCAACGCTAGTCTGGAATGCACAGTTCGTCGTTCCGGCTGGGAACCGGTTTTACCGCGTGGTTGGCAACCCATCGCCGTAAGAAAAGAAGATAGCGAACCGTTGAACTGCATTTGACTTCAGCTCCCACGAGGTCGCGGGGACTGAGGATTACAATGGGATGCAGGACTTGAGTCCCGAATCAACAATCAGCAAGATCCCGGCATGCGGATGAATGGATTGCTTTTTTTCGCATGGAATTGAGCAGGTTTCATATTCCTTTATGCCTCCAATCCGCTATTCTATCCTCAATTACTCAGTTGCAGAACAGCTTGCAAGATTCCCATCTTTGACAGGGTTGATCGTCGGGAGCAGCGGGATGGGAAATCGGCAACAGGCTTGGGTATCAAACCGAACATCACGATCAAGAGTTTATGCGTTATCAGAAAAGGAATCGAGTCAGTCGGGCGTGTGCTTTCACGCTTATCGAGTTGCTGGTTGTCATCGCCATCATCGCCATCCTGGCGGCCATGCTGCTGCCGGCCCTCTCGAAGGCGAAGGAGAAGGGCAAGCGAACTTCCTGCATGAGCAACATGCGCCAGGTGGGGCTGGCCCTCCAGATGTATGAGACGGACACCAGGAAGCTGCCGACCAGGCGCCACCCGGTCAGCGATTTCAACAACCCTTTCGCGCCACCCAACGTTCTGAATTTGCTGAAACCCTATATTGGCGGGCAGGCCAGCGTTTCTTCGCCGGCCGTCTTTAGTTGTCCCTCATTAAAGCCAAACCCGAATGTCCTTTACGCACCGACGCGCTACAGCAGCACCGGTATTTCGGTCAACACCCTCCCGTTGGGCCGCGCGCTGTCAGCGATCCGCCGGCCGGCCGGGATCATTCTCATGCAGGAGGCGTGGTCACTCTCGCATCAGATTTGGAATCAGCCGGAGCCCAATAACCGCACCGACGAATGGGTGGAGACCACCTATCATGAATGGCACATGTGGGCGAGCATTGCCGATCATGAATCCTTTGTTTCGCAGGAGCGACGTGAGCATCTCTGTAACGTGCATGAGGAAGGCGGCAACCTGGTCTTCGTTGACGGTCACGCCGAGTACAAGAAATATCGGAAGCTGCGGAGCAGCGATTTTGGTTTGTTGCCCGATGAGCTTTATGAACCCACGCGCGCCCAGACCGACAAGAACTGGGATCCAGAATTCTGAGTCGGATGTGGAAGCGACCCTCATTGGAAATGCCTATGAAGCGAACGGGATGGATGACGACGGTGGTAGTCGTGGCCGTAATGACAGGAGGCTGCGGCGGCAAGAATTCGTCAGACAAAGCCGCAGCCGAACAACTGCAGAAAAGTTTTGACAAAGCCGACGCGCCCATCAAGCAGCAAGTAGTGCAAGCGGGTGCGGCACTTCAGGCACAAAATTATGCCCAGGCGCTCGCCACGATGGATCGAGTGGTTCAAAGCCAGCCGGTGGTTGGCGGTCGGGCGGTGATGGATCCGGCCCAGAAACAGGCGATTGAAAATCTCCTCAAACAAACAAGGCAGGCGGTTCAGCAAAATCCGAATCTCAACACCCCTGACCTTTACAAAACCACGGCGAATTTGACTCTTCGGCTCCACGGCGAAAACTAGCACTGAGACAAAGAATTCTCGATACCTATTTTTGGTAAGGGGCGTCACTCCGCTGCGCGCCGGGAATTGCCATCAATGCCCCGAACGGCACGCACGGAGTGCCGTGCCCTGCCTGCCGGCTTGACGCGGGCAGGAGCATCAGGATGTAACGTGACTTTTCTGTCGTTCTACTGGCCGGCTTCGGCCCCGGTCAGAACCCGAATTGTTCCGCAGAGCCGGCGCTGAGGATCAGCTCAGGAGCCGACACTCCGTTTTTGCCGGCGGGATCCCCAAGCTGGGCGGTTGCGCGGATGAATTGCGGTTGCCCGTCAACCTGGTTTGCACTGCCGTGACAGATTTTTCGGCGAGACTGCTTGCTCCCTGAAGATCGTTTCGTTAGGTTCGCCCGGGAACAGATGGCAACAAAACGAGAATACGTTCCGCTCCAGAAGACAACATTCATCGACACCTCGCCCATGGCGCAGCGGCTTCTGTGGCATCCTTATTCTTTCGGCACCATCTACCTGGATCAGCCTGATCATCACGAGGCATTTGAGAAACCGGGCGCCCACTTGTTTTGGGTCGTGTCCGGCCGAGGCACTTTGAAGACTCAGGGACATCAGTACCGGCTTGAGGGAGGAAATCACGCCTGGTTCATAGATATGATGAAGGCCCGGATTTATGCCCCGCAACGGGGGACTAGGCTGACCATCCGGGGCATCCGTTTTGGTGGACCAGGATTGGAAATGTGGCATGAGCAACTCGGCGGAAACTTTCAGGCGGAGTTCGTCTTGGAGGACGCCCCGTCGGTCCACCATGCCTACGGGGAAATCTCAAGAATCGTCAAACGCAAGGGGTCGGGCTGGGAATGGCAGGCCCATTTGATCCTCAACCGGGTTCTCGGGTCGCTGCTGGCCGCGCGCAGCTTGCTATCGCCGGATCACGTCGAGTTGCCGCCACAGGTCCTTCGTGTCCTGGACGCCATCGATTCCAATCCGCTCCACGATTGGAAAGTGAAGGACTTGTCGTCCATTGCGGGCGTCAGCTACTCCGGCCTCCGGACCCTCTTTCAGGCGTCCCAGGGCGAAAGTCTCCACACGTATATTCTGCGCAGCCGCCTGGATCAGGCCCGGCTGCTGCTCGCCGACCAGCGGTTGTCCTTGAAGCAGATCGCCCAGCAACTGCACTTCTCGAGTGAATTTTACTTCAGCCACTTTTTCAAGCGGCGCGAGGGGATGAGTCCCACGCAATATCGCAGCCAGCTCAAAGAGAAAAGGTGACGGTTGGGTAGCTCGTCGCCGGGGAACTCATCCGCTGCCTTTCCGTCCGGACGCATCATTTGACCGGACTCCCATGGCCCGACGAACTTCAGCGCTTGGCGGAATCCGCAAATCTTATGGCAGTTTTCCTATGTTCAAGAAGGAGCAAAAAAGATAGAAATTTCCTGAACGAACCTTAAACCTATCTGAGAGAGCCTGTGACGAAAGATTGCGGCCCGGCCAAATCCACCTGCCACAAAACGTGATTCAAGTCCCATGAAAACCAAACAACCAATCCTCCACCTTGCGACCCTGTCGCTGTTAACCGCCACACTGCATGTCGCGACTGCAGCTGTCGTGCAGAAAACTGAAAGCTTCGATTCCGAGGCCTCGGCCACGGCCAACAACTGGCGTGGCATGGGTAATAAGAGCTACGGCGGCCAGTTGGGCTGGCAGTCAGGCAACTTTGCGGCAGGCGCGAGTGCTGGCGAGGCGGGCGGCATCGCTATCAACGGGCCGGCTCTGCCTAATACTCCTTGGTACGGCGATTATTTCGGCCGGACGAACCTGTTAAACATAACGAATGCCTTGAGTGTCTCCGGCAAGTTGAGAATCCGGCTCGGTATGAACAATGCCAACGGTTACGGCCCAGGTTGGTTTTATTGGTCTGGCACCAATAATCCCGGCACGACTCTAAACCTCCTTCGCTTTCATTTCTACGAGGCGAACCAGAACGGGCTTGGCGGGTCGCGTCTGCAAGTTGATACCCCGGCCGGTTGGCCGGCCATGACCGTGTACACCAACTACCAGGCAGGCAGCGGTCCGATAAATAATCAATTGAGCGTCCGGCCGGTTCCTCAATCGAACCATGTTTTCGCCCTTAACTGGTACCCGCCGGGTTCGGCGGAAGCGAACGCGATCCCTGCGCCCAATGGCGCCCTCCTGTTCACTTGGACAGGTGCATGTTTTAACACTGCATCCAATTTCGTTGTTGACGGGTTCACGCTCGGCGTGAAGCTGGACGCACCCCCGGGCAATTATAATTTCAACGCTTTTGCCCTTCAAACCAGCGACCTGAGTAATAACCGGCCGGAGAACAACGATTACCGATTTGATGACCTCAGCTACACCGCGGTGACCGGCAACCCCGACCCGCATTTCATTGTCCTGCTCGATGCATTCAAGGATAACCAAGGGCAGGCAGCCGCCGGGTTTAACGGCACGGTGGGTCACACCAACCGCAGCCTGACCGTCATCATTCCCCCTCAACTGAATGCGAGCAGCGATTTCTTCATGACCATCAGCAGCGATGTTCCTGCCGTTGCCCAGCCAGTCGGTGCCGTGGCCGGGGTGAAGACGATCAAGTTTGACGCAGCTGGGGACACCACCAAGTTTGTTCCGGTTGAGTTTCTCACCGTCGGCACCGCCCAATTCACCGGGGCCAATACCAACGGTGCCATTTTTGCCACCAACATTGTAGTCGTGAGGTCGTTGCCGGCCCTCCAGGATCCGCAAAGCACCACAAACCGGTCCCAGACCTTCGATTCTGCGGCGTCAGCCGCCGCGGGCGGTTGGGGCGAGGTCGGTAGTCGGGTCAACGGGCAAAACTACGGGTTCAGCGCCACCGCCAACGCTGGCGGAGCATCCTCCGGCGAAGCTGGCGGTACATTCAAGCGCGATCCCTTGCGCTCGGCTTACGCACATACCTTTGCCGCGCCTTTGACCTTGAATGAGAGACTCTCCGCCCGTGGCCGGTTCAAAGGCACCTCGTGGAATCCGGTGAACACTGGCCCCGACAGAAACGTAGGGAGTCAGGCCTCTTTCATCATCGGCCATACGGACTCGGCGCAGAACGGTTTCGCTTCCCGCTTGAATGAGATCGGTATCCGCGTGGAATTCAACCGTGGTTTCAACTGGATGCCCCACATCAACGATGGGAGCAACGCAAGCAGGGAACAGAGGTCCTTCAATGTCACCAACGAGATGGCTCAAGTTGGGCCCGTCAGCGCCAGTTGGAGTTATGACTATGACCCGTTCGGTGGCCAGTGGGGTTGGGGGAGGTTGACGGTTAACTGGAGCAATGACAACTCCGGACAAACCTTGACCCGGTTCATGGACCTCGAATACAGCAAGCGAACCAACTCGCTCACCCAATTCGACGGCTTCGGACTGACCAGCTACGGCAACAATGGCACGGTGGAGGAGTATGCCACGGCTTATATTGACGACGTGACCTACACCGCCCTGCTGGGAACACCGTGCCGGGTTAGGATGGGGGCCAACTCCGCCATTGCTTCCGTCGGTTCGACCAACGCCACGGTGGATGTTCTGGTCCCGCCCTCGGTACTGGTTGCCGGTTCGGCCTCGGTAGTCATCATGAGCACAAACCTTGCGGTGGCGAAACCGCAGGGAGCTGATGTCAATGGCAAGCTAACGGTCAACTTCCCACAAGGCGGAAGCGCGGTGGCGAGTGTTCCGATTAACGTCTTATCGGCCGGAATCGGCGGCTTCATCCTGACCAACGAGGTCGGCGTCTGTTTGTCCAACAAAGACGGCTTCCTGGTGTTGACCGCGGTTCAGGGAGGACTCACCACGACAAAGACCGAGCCCTTCGACACCACGAACTCCGCCTTCGCCAATGGCTGGCGGGAGGTCGGCAGCCGTACCAATGACTTGGGCTGGATCCAGGATTACGGCTTCACCGACACGGCCAACGCGGGCGGGCCTAACGGTGAGGCGGGCGGCACCATCACCCGCAGGGCCGTTCGGAGCTATTACGCCGATCGTAGTGCTGGCACCAGGCTGACGCTCAATGATTACATCGCGGCCAGCGGGTCTCTCATTATTACCCAGCCCGCCACCAACACAACTTGGCACATCGCCCACTTCAATTCGGCTGACACCGCCGCCAATGGGGGCCGAAACATCCTTGGGACGAGCATCGCTGACGGCGCCGGAGCGCTCGGGTCTCCACGGATATTTGCGGCGGTCGGGCTAGCCAATGCCGGCGCGAACCCATCTCAAGAAGTCGCGGGCCTGGCCAGACTGTTCCTTGGCGACTTCACGACTTGGAGCTACACCTACGACCCGAATGCAGGGTCCTTCAAGGCGGGCCAGTTGGTGCTCTCCTACACCACATTCCAAGGCACGTTCTCAATCACTGTCAATCTGACGGCTCAGGACCGATTGACCGGGGCGACGTTCGACAGCTTCGGCATCCTCGTTCGTGGGTCCGGCAACGCTGTTACCAATGACGCCATGATCGCTTACATCGACAGCCTGACTTACACCGCGGGCGGCGCGGTGACCATTCAAAATATTCAAACTGTGCCCGTCAACCAGTTGAGGCTCACCTTCAGTTCGGCTGGCACCACGCACAAGGTGCAGCAGACCTCCGGTGTAAATCCGACTTCCTGGAGCGACGTGCCGGGCGTCACGTTCACCGGCCCGGCGGGCTTGGTTTGGACGGCGCAATTCGCCGCGCCAACCGATAGTAAGTTCTTCAGAATCGTAGCAAATCCCTCACCTTAGGGTGAGGACACACCGGTGGATGAATCCACCTGCGCGAGCCGATGCCCCGGGAGGAATTCCGGGGCATCGTTCGTTTGGACGCATCGGAGCTCGTTGGGATGAGCCTCTCGTCCCGCGAAAATGCCTTCGTTGGTTATCCCAAGAACGCTTGCTTCGAGTCGGGCGCGTTCGGTAGAGTGGCTTGGCCAGAGCCCGACATGAAGCAAGCGAACACTCGGCTCGCAGAAAAACTGGTCGTCAATCCCTTGCCCGTGGCGCGACGACTTCTGTGGCATCCTTATTCCCTCGACACGGCCTGCCTGGACAAACCGGATTACCATGAGGCATTTGAGAAGCCGGGCGCCCACTTGTTTTGGGTCGTGTCGGGCCGGGGAACCTTGAAAACTCAAGGACGTCAGTACCGGCTTCACGCAGGAAATCACGTCTGGTTCATTGACATGATGGAGCCCCGGACTTATGCACCCGATCCTGGGCAGCGGCTCATCAAACGGGGCTTCCGCTTTGGCGGGCCAGGAATGGAAACGTGGCATGAACAACTCGGCGGAAACTTCAAGGCGGAGTTCATCATGGATGACGCCTCGTCGGTCCATCAAGCCTACGGGGAGATCTTACGATTGGTCAGAAGTAAAGCGCCGGGTTGGGAATGGCAAGTCCATCTGACCCTCAACCGGGTTCTTGGGTTGCTGCTGGCCGCACGCGGATTGCTGTCGCCGGATCACGTCGAGTTGCCGCCCCCGGTCCTTCGCGTCCTCAACGCCATCGCCTCGAATCCATTCCACGATTGGAAAGTGAAGGACTTGTCTGCCATCGCGCGCGTCAGCTACTCCGGCCTCCGGACCCTGTTTCAGGCGTCGCAACACGAAAGTCTCCACGCGTGTATTCTGCGTACACGTCTGGGTCATGCCCGGCTGCTGCTCGCCGATCCGCAGTTGTCCTTGAAACAGATTGCCGAGCAACTCAACTTCTCGAGTGAATTCTACTTCAGCCACTTTTTCAAACGGTACGAGGGGATGTGTCCCACTCAATATCGCAGCCGGCTCAAAGCGAAGAGGTGACGGCCCGGCAGTTCGTTGCCGGGGAATCCGCCTGTGCCCTTGTCTGTCGAAACCATCATCCAGTCGGACGCGCCTTTTCTGGCGCAGCCCCATGCCCGGCGGTTTTCACAAATGTTTTGGCGGTTTTGCCATGTCCAAGCGGGATGAAAAGGAGCTAGCGTCAGACAGATTGAGACCGCTAAACAAACAACAACTGGCAATCGAGCTTGTTCACGGCGTTTTTTCCAGAGGAATCGAGACGCCGTAAATCGGCCCGGGCGCTTGAAGAACATAGCGAAACAAACCGATGAAACCAACATTCAGATACAGGATGATCAGCGGATTCGGCATTCTGGCCCTTGTCGGCTCGACTGGATTCGCACAAGCAGTGACGGTGCAATTCGCCTCGAGTGCCAGCAGCGCTCTCGAAAGCAATGCAACCGCTAATGTGACGGTGATCTTGACTCAGCCGACCAACGTCACGGTGACCGTGGATTATGCGGTGACGGGCGGCACGGCTACTGGCGGCGGAGTGGACTACACCCTCCCACCGGGCACGCTGACCTTCAATCCGGGTGAAACCAGCAATTCCATCAGCCTCACCCTCACGAATGATGCGGTGACGGAGGCAGATGAGACGGTGGTGCTGGCGTTGTCCAACGCCAACAACGCCGTGGCCGGCCCCGGCGATCACACCTTCACGATTGTTGATGATGATCCGGGAGTTTTGTTCGACGGGTCGGTGTGGTACATCGGAGAAAAGCCTGTCAATCGCTTATCCAGTTCGGGCCTGGAACTGAACTGGACCAATCCTGTTGCGCCAGACATGATTTACGTGGCGCTTCCGGCGCAGCCGTTAAACAACGTTGGTGACATTGCCCAAGTGTCATACCTGTTCAAGGCTCTGGGTGCTACCAACCTGGTCGGAGGTGGAGACCTCCGGTTCGCCCTTTGCGACTCGACCACCAATGGCTTCTTCAACCAGGAGGGCCTGAGCTACATCCAGCCGGTATGGACCACCTACCTGGGCTATTCGATCAGGTTCAGCCCGTACACGCCGGTGGAGGAGAGTCCGGGCACCGCGCAGTTCAGGAAACGCACGGATTTCGGCAACGGCTCTCTTATCCAGGCCTCCGGTCGGTGGACGACGTTCGGGACCAACTTCGGCGGTTTTGGCGTGCCCAATGACACATTCGTGCCGCTGATTTTGCGGGCGGAACGGACAGGCCCCAGCACCGTGCTGTTTTCCGTGACTTGCAATGGCGTGACGTATTCACAGGCGGATGCCGTTGCGGACTATCAGCCGCAGAAAATCGATACCCTGGCCATCTACTATCCTACGAGCAAAGCCCACACAAATTTTGCCCTGGCGGTGGACCCCGAGTCGCTTATCTGCACGATCAACATGACTGCCAACTCCTCGATGAGGGTGGGGCAGACCAACGCTGCCATCACGATTAACACGGGGGCTGGACTTGACCTCGGCACCACGGTCACGGTGAATTTGATCAGCACCAATCCCAGTGTGGCGGTGGCCAATGGTGCTGCAGGTGGTAAGCTGACGGTGACCTTCCCGGCGGGAAGAACTTACTCCTCCACGAACATACAAATTACTGGGTTTACTGCGGGCATCACGCAGTTCTATCTCACCAACGCCACCGGCGCGGCGGGCTGCGGCATTTCAACCAACGCCAACCGGAACTCGGCTAAAATGACAGTGACCTGCGGCACGGTGGTCCTGACGGCACCCAGCACCACGATGTTGCTGGGGCAAACCAACCGATCCTTCTTCGTCTCCTTCGATCAAGGACTCAACCATGCCAGCGCTTTGTCGGTGGACGTCGTGAGCGCGGCTCCCACGGTGGCGGTGCCGCAGGGTGCCGTGGCGGGCAAGCTGACGCTGGTCTTCCCGCAGGGCAGCGCCAATAGCGCCACGGTGCCCATTGATTCGCTCAAAGCCGGCACGACGACGTTCTACCTGACCAATCTCGTTGCCTCGGGATGTCCAACCGCATTCAGCACCTTCCCGCTGACTGTCCTCCAACCAGGGCTGACGGCGGGCAAAACCGAGAACTTTGACACAACGAACTCAGCCTACGCCGATGGCTGGCGGGAGTTCCTGAGCCGGACCAATAGCGCGGGATGGGTCCAGGATTACGGCTTCTCGGACAGCGGCAACGCGGGCGGCCCAATTGGTGAGGCGGGCGGCACCATTATCCGCCACGCCGTTCGGAGCTATTACGCCGATCGCACCGTGGGCCGGCTGACTCTCAATGACCGGATCTCGGCCAATGGAACACTCTATATCACACAGCCCGCCACCAATGCGACCTGGCACATCTGCCACTTCAACTCGACGGATGTCGCCGCCAATGGGGGCCGGAATATTTTGGGAGTGAGCATAGCGGACGGAGCCGGTTCGCTTGGGTCTCCACGGATTCAGGCCGCAATCGGGCTTTCGAATGCTGGCGCGAACCCGACTGTGGAAAACACGGGCGCGGCCAGGCTCTCCCTGGGCGACTTAACGACTTGGAGCTATGCCTACGATCCGACTGGGGGGACGACGGGAGACGGCCAACAGGTCCTCACCTACACCACGTTCCAAGGTACGTTCAGTATTGCCAACAATCTGACGGCGGCGCAACGAGCGACGGGCGCCACGTTCGATAGCTTCGGCATCCTCGTCCGCGGAAGTGGTAACGCGGCCACCAATGACGCCATGATCGCTCACATTGACAGCCTTACCTACACCGTGGGCGGGTCAGTGAACGTACAAAACATTGAAACGTTGCCCGGCAACCAATTGAGGATCACGTTTGCCTCGGCGGGGACGGCGCACAAAGTGCAACAGAGTTCCAGTGTGTCGCCGACTTCCTGGAGCGACGTGTCGGGTGTCACGTTTGCCGGGCCGGCAAACTTGGTGTGGACGGCGCAATTTGCGATGCCTGCGAGCACGAGCAAGTTCTACCGCATTGTGGCCAATCCATCACCGTGATTTGGGTGGACACTGTTGGGTGAAGACAGGTGGGTTCAATGCCCCGGGAGAAATCCCGAGGCATTGTTCATGTGGGCGCTCATCTGCCAGTGAAGCCCCATGCCCGGCAGATTTCACAAATTTTGGCGGTTTTGCCATTGCCAAGCGGCGACGCAGAGGATTATACTCGCTGTCAGAATTCTGCAAAAAAGTACGATCGCATGCCAGGCAGCTTATTGCGATTTTCGCTGTTGGTAGAGTTCCAAACCAAAAGCAACCGATTGGAAAAACCATGAACCCAAAACAAATCTATCTGTCTCTGTCCGCCATGTTGGCGGTCACGTCAGCCGCCTACGGCCAGAACCCCAACAAGATCGTCAAAACCGAACATTTTGACTCCGCCGCCTCGGCGGCTGCGAATGGATGGTTCGAACAAGGCTGCCGTGCCAACGGGAACGACTTTGGCTTCAGCCTCACTGCCGTTGCGGGCGGCACGATCGGCGAAGTCGCCGGTGTGAACCAACGTCAGTCGCTGCGTGCTGCGTACGGAGACGTGTTCTCGACAAGCGCCGGAGTACTCACGCTGAACGACACGCTCACGGCAACGGGCCGCATCGCGACCGCGGGAGGCGTGGGCAACGCCGGCAATTTTATCGGACATTATAACTCGCAAAGGATTGGCACCTCGACGGGCGGCGATCAGATCGGCCTCCTGTTTTCCTCTCCCACAGCCACTTCGGCGCGCATGGATATTCGCTATGAATTCGCCGACAACTCCGGCACGGATGCCAACCTGGGTTGGTTCAATATTATAGCCGGCACTTCCTATACTTTCGACTACATATGGGATCCGAGCGCAGGAACATCTGGGCGGATGACCATAAACGTCTACGAGCCCGACGGGACGGTCCATACCGGGACGCACGATATGTCCGCTACGGACCGGGCCAAAGGTGCGAAGTTCGACGCCTTCGGTCGGACCACTCGCTCCTTGGGTAATAATACTTTCTTCATGACCAATTACCTGGACGACATTTCCTACACTGCGCTGCCTGGAACGCCGTGTCAGATCAGGGATGCGACACCCAGCCTCACGCTGGTTCAGGGGCAGAGCGGCCAGTTTATCACAATCACCATTCCGGGCACGCTCAACGGGAGCAGTCCGGTTTCCGTGGACCTTGTGAGCACGAATCCAAGCGTGGCGGTGGCTCCAGGGATGGCGAGCGGCAAACTGACGCTGACGTTCCCGGCGGGAGGAAACTATAGCACCAATTTGCCCGTCAGTGCGATCACTCTCGGCACCACGCTGTTTTATATCACCAATGCCACGGCGGGCTGTCTCTCGAATACGTTTATATCCACACTCGTGACCGTGGGTTGCAGCCAAATCACGATGAGC
The DNA here is from genome assembly GCA_964574525.1 of uncultured Bifidobacteriaceae bacterium. Lineage (GTDB taxonomy): Bacteria > Verrucomicrobiota > Verrucomicrobiia > Limisphaerales > JADLHS01 > WYBW01. The sequence goes on along the minus strand of CAZNOE010000004.1, from coordinate 27,287 downwards.
CCGAACGCCGACGTGTTTCTCCCGGCACAAGCCGGCAAGACGCTCGCCGTTTCTTTCCCGAGCAGTCTGAACGCCAGCAGTCCGGTGACGGTGGACCTGGTGAGTACGGTGCCGAGCGTGGCGGTGGCATCGGGAATGGTGGGCGGCAAACTGACGCTGAATTTCCCCGCTGGCACCACCAACCGGCAGGATGTGACCCTCGAATCACGGTCACCGGGTACGACCGTCCTCTACCTCACGAACAGTTCTTCGGCGTTCTGTTCGGCGGTGACCAACGCCCAAGGCTTCGCCGTGCTGACCGTGGCGCAACCGGGAATCACGGCTACGAAGCAGGAGCCTTTCGACACGACCAACTCGGCCTACGCCGATGGTTGGCGGGAGTTTCTGAGCCGGACCAATAGCAATGGGTTGGTCTTGGATTACGGCTTCTCGGACACTGCCAACGCGGGCGGCCCCAATGGGGAGGCGGGCGGCAGCATAATCCGCACCGGCGTACGGAATTATTACGCCGATCGTACTGTTGGTACCAAGCTGACGCTCAATGACTATATCTCGGCCAGCGGCAATCTCATTATTAAGCAACCGGCCACCAACGCGACCTGGCACATCGCCCACTTCAATTCGGCTGACACGGCTGCCAACGGGGGCCGAAACATCCTGGGCATCAGCATAGCGAACGGGGATACGTCAATCGCTTCGCCACGCCTTCAGGCCGCATTAGGGCTCGCCAACGCCGGCGGAAACCCAACCACGGAAACCACGGGGCAGGGCAGGCTCTTCTTAGACGACCTCACGTCTTGGAGCTATGCCTATGATCCGACGGCGGGGCCGACGGGAGACGGCCAATTGATCGTCACTTACACATCCTTCCAAACCACGTTCAATGTAACCATCGCTCTGACAGCGGCACAACGCGCGACCGGCGCCACGTTCGACAGCTTCGGCATCCTCTCCCGCGGGTCGGGCGGCGCGGTCACCAACGACCAGATGATCGCCTACATTGACAGCCTGACTTACACCGTGGGCGGGTCAGTGAACGTGCAAAACATTGAAACGTTGCCCGGCAACCAATTGAGGATCACGTTTGCCTCGGCGGGGACGGCGCACAAAGTGCAACAGAGTTCCAGTGTGTCGCCGACTTCCTGGAGCGACGTGTCGGGTGTCACCTTTACCGGGCCGTCGGGGCCGTCGAGCCTGAATTGGACGGCGACCTTTGCGAACCCCGGGACTTCGAGCAAGGTCTATCGCATTGTGGCCAATCCCTCACCATGATTTGGGCGGACACAGTTGGGTGAAGACAGGTGGGTTCAATGCCCCGGGAGAAATCCCGGGGCATTGTTTATGTGGGCGCGCATCTCCCGGTAAAGCCCACTGCCTGTCAGATTTCACAAAACGTTTGGCGTTTTTGCCATGTTCACGTCGCGAGATGAATGATTTGCCCGAAAACCGAAGTTGAGCGAATACGCTGCATGGTAGGGACAGCGCGCTGCGCTGTCCCCGCCCGCGTTTCAGCGGGCGGAACGAACGGTGCGAAACTGCGAGGCCGTGCGAAGGCGGTTCCGCGCCTGTACGGCGCGGTGACGGCGCAGCGCGCCGTCCCTACCAATTTCGGTTTTCGGGATTAGACTTCTCAGGTAAATCCTGCCAGACAGCCTGGTCCGATTTTGGTTAACGGTAGCGTTCCAAACCAGCAGCAACTAATTCATAAAGACCAATCATTACAAAATGAATACTCCTACCACCGTCCGCCATGTTGGCGGCCGCGTCGGCCGCCTAAGGACAGGGCCCCAACAAAATCATCAAGAGGGAAAGCTTTGATACTCTTTTCTCAGCCACCACCAACGGCTGGTATGAGCAACTCAGCCGCGTGAACGGGCAGGATTTCAGATACAGCGCCACTCACAACGTCACCAGCGGCGTTGCGAGCGGCGAAGCCGGTGAACAGACCGCGCGCGCACCAATGTTGGCCGGTACGCTGACATCTGGGACGCCGCGACCTTATGAAGATTGTCCCTGAACGACTCGCTCTCCGTGACGGGCAAGTTTGGGTGGACGGGTACCAACGGTTCCCAATCCAGCACGATCATCGGCTTCCTGGACACCTCCCGGGCCGGCACCACCGGAGAGTTCAACGAGTTCGGGCTGATGATTTCCAGCGGCAGCGGAAGGATGGATCTTTAACTGGGAAATTCAGTGGGCTTCCGTTACGAGCTCGCACCGAGTCCAGCCATTATCAACGTGGTGGCGTTTTGATTATCAATGGAACCCGAACGGAGGCACGAATGTTAGCGGACTGTCTGACGCTCCACGTTTACGACGACAGCGCCGATCCGGTCAAGGTGCAAACATCAGTGCTAGATGTCACGCACGGAGCGACCGTCGAGCGAAAGATTCCGTTCGCGTGCCGACCAATATTATATTGATTCATGCCCACCCTGGCCACGACCTGGCCGCCGGATCCACCTCACTGACCCGTAAGCACATTGTAGGACGTGCGCTGTTTTATCCAATTCCAATCGTTCGCCGGCGCCGGTATTGACCTCCTAGCCGTGTTGCCTCCAATCACTCTTGTGCTGCCATCTTTCCAGCGGTGTACCTCGGAATGCCCGTCCGCGAAGGCAAACCCGCATCCCATGTTGTGATAGGTGGCCGGCCAGTCAATCCACTCGGCGACGTTCATTCCAACGGCAAAACCGCCGTCGTTCAAACTGTACGCATCTTCATCAATAAGGACCCAGATCTGCGCTTGTCCCTTGGCACCAAAGTCAGCCTGCTTTCCGAACGTCTGGTAGGGTCGGCCACGCGTGTGTGAGTGATTATTGTCCAGCCACGGACCGTTAACCGCTGCGAAAGCGCCACTGGCATGTCCCCCGCCGCCAAGCCACGAGATACAAGCGGTCCCCACCGCCTGACTCATGGAAAAAGTTCTCACCGCATCTATCTTTTGGCCGAACAGGCTGGGCTGTGAGCCTTGGTAAAGCCCGGCGGGGCGGTTATCCCCAGGGCACTTGAAAACTTTGATGTTCTTCCCAATGTAGGGCGCAATGAGGCAAAGATTCGGGTCCATAAGTATGTCGGGGTTAAACTCCGACGACGAGTTCCTCCCCGCCGAACCGGGGCACCAATTGTGACCCGGCTGTGTGTTGCTGTCGTCTGGATTCGGCGGGAATAACTCACGGTTGTCTCCCGTGTACAAGTAGATCGCCACCATCATTTGCTTGCCGTTGTTGAGGCAATAAACCTGGTGGGCTTTGGCCTTGGCCTTGGCCAACGCCGGCAACAACATCGCGGCCAGGATGGCGATGATGGCAATGACGACCAGCAGTTCGATGAGGGTGAAGGCGCTGCGTTTAGGCCGGGAAGTAGTGTTCGTATTCATACGCTCCGTGAAGATTTTACATCTCGTCGGTTTCCATACTTTGCTTTTGTGAGTATGGCTTGGTGGTTTCCGCTTGGCAAGCCTGATTTCGCGTGACTAGCCCGCGCCCAACCGCGCGTCTTTTTCATTTTGGTAAACGCCAGGAAGTGGGGGACTTGGCGAAGGCCAGCGCGTGGAGCCGCGCGGGGCCGATGGGCGAAGCGTTGCTGATAACGCCGCACACTCGGACCAATAACGCCAACGCCGGTGGTCCCAATGGGGAGGCGGGCGGCACGATCATCCGCCATGTCGTGCGAAGTTATTACGCCGATCCTACGGTTGGCCGGCTCACGCTCAACGACTATGTCTCGGCCAGCGGAAACCTCTTCATTTCGCAATCGGCCTCCAACGCAACCTGGCACATCGCCCACTTCAACTCGGCGAACGTCGCCGCCACTGGGGGCCGGAATATTTTGGGAGTGAGCATAGCGGACGGAGCCGGGTCGTTTGCGTCTCCACGGATCATGGCCGCGATCGGGCTGGCAAATGCCGGCGCGAACCCGACGTCGGAAGTCACGGGCACGGCCAGGCTGTTCCTCGCCGACTTCACGACTTGGAACTATGCCTATGATCCGACGGCGGGGCCAACCGGAGACGGTCAATTGCTCGTCACTTATACCACCTTCCAAGGCACGTTCAGTATCACCAACAATCTGACGGCGGCCCAACGAGCGACCGGCGCCACGTTCGACAGCTTCGGCATCCTCGTCCGCGGGAGTGGCAACGCGGCCACCAATGACGCCATGATCGCTCACATCGACAGCCTCACCTACACCGTGGGCGGGTCCGTGAACGTCCAGAAGATTGAAACGTTGCCCGGCAACCAATTGAGGATCACGTTTGCCTCGGCGGGGACGGCGCACAAAGTGCAACAGAGTTCCAGTGTGTCGCCGACTTCCTGGAGCGACGTGTCGGGTGTCACCTTTACCGGGCCGTCGGGGCCGTCGAGCCTGAATTGGACGGCGACCTTTGCGAACCCCGGGACTTCGAGCAAGGTCTATCGCATTGTAGCCAATCCCTCACCATGATTTGGGTGAACACAGTTGGGTGAAGACGCGTGGGTTCAACCCGAAAACCGAAGCTTCGCGAATACGCTGTGTCGTAGGGACAGCGCGCTGCGCTGTCCCCGCCCGCGTTTCAGCGGGCGGAACGAACTGTGTGAACCCGCGAGACTTTGCTGGTTCGGATGGGTCTGGCAGAATCAGCCCTACTTGGTTTTCAAGAAGAGCGGCGATATGATACGCCCCGGAGCTTCAAATACTTTCGTCATTCTGGATGAGAGCAAGAACAGCATCAACGATGGACGTATTGTGGTGCCCATGGATACCTATGATCCGAATAATCTCCCCGGCAAGGCGTTTGTAGATGTGCCCGCCACCTACCACGCCAAAGCCGGCAGTTTTTCTTTTGCTGACGGGCACTCGGAAATCCACAGATGGCGGGATGACCGAACCATCACGGTTCCCATATTTGGGCCTTCACCGAACAACGTGGACTTGGATTGGCTCCAGTCCAAGACCTCGGCCCGGATTGACAATCCGACTCGGTGAGCCCAACGAATCTGCTGTTAAGAAACTGCTGGCACAACTTGGCTGTTGGCGCTGACGGAAGGCCTGTCGAAAATCGCAATAATCTTGGCAGTTATTCCATGTCCGAGCGGGATTTTTTTGGGTAATGGTAGAGAAAGCATTTTGCGGAAGAATTATTTCATGAAGCGCAGGACATTTGCCGGGCAAGTTGGTTCGAGGGGATTTACCCTGATCGAGTTGCTGGTCGTTATCGCCATCATCGCCGTCCTGGCCGCCATGCTCCTGCCGGCCTTAGCGAAAGCCAAGGAAAAGGCCAAGCGCACCCAGTGCCTGAGCAATATGCACCAGATGGGTCTGGCGTTTCACATGTACGACACAGATTTCAATGGCCAGGTTTCCGCGCACGGCTCTTATGATTGGGCCAGCCCCTTCTCGGGGGATAGCATTCTCAAGGCGTTGATGCCGTATGTGGGTGGCAAACTGGGTAACGCTTGCCCCAAAGTGTATGCGTGCCCCAGTACCCCGGCTGATACCGATCCGTTCTGGGCCCCCACCAAGTGGACTGATGGCAACCTCGTTGCCAGCAGCGTGGTCCTTGACCGGAAATTGACCAGCATCAAAAACCCGTCGCGGGTGATCGTGTTTGAGGAGAATTGGCGCAGGCAGAATGTCATGCTCACAGAACCCGAGGGTTCGGGCCCTCCCGATCAATACTCGCAATGGCACAACTGGCTTTGGGGTTGGGAACAGACCGGCTGTTCCCACGATAATAGTACGGGGGGAAATTACATTCACGTTGATGGACATGCCAGTTACATCAAGTTGGTAAAACTGATCAGCCTGGACTTTGGCTTGGTGGATTTGCAGGGGAATATTGTAACCTATGAGCCGACCCCACAAACTCCCGCATGCAGATGATGTTGGCTCCGTGAGCCAATCGGTGCTGGCCCGATGGGGCTGTCACGCTTCAATCTCGCCTCTTGGGGTGCTGCCTCATCAGGAAAGCGTCTGCTTTGAAACCGGCAAGCATCATGCCGGAGTAGTTGGCGGAGGTGTCTGAGGTTTCGCGAACGCTGACTGTGGCGTTGTCAGAACGCTTGTCAAAAACCGCAACAATCTTGGCAGTTTTTCCATGTCCGGGCAGGATGCTTCCGGGTAATTTAACCGCAAGCATCTTGCGGAAAAACATTTCTATGAAATACATGACATTTGCCAAGCGAGTTGGTTTACGGGGTTTTACGCTCATCGAATTGCTCGTCGTCATCGCCATCATTGCTATCCTCGCCGCCATGCTCCTGCCGGCCCTGTCCAAAGCCAAGGAAAAGGCCAAGCGGACACAATGCCTGAGCAATAGCCGACAGGTGGGTCTCGCCCTCCAAATGTATGAGACGGACAATGGTGGAAAGATTCCCAATGATGGCGGTGGCGTTTACGACTTCAACAGTCCATTCGCACCGCCTAATCCGCTCAAGATGTTCACACCTTATCTGACCAAAGGATACAACGGCCGGAGCCATGTGGAAGTCTATAAGTGCCCGTCGGCAAGAATACAGCCCAAGCCCGAATACGCGCCCACTCCCGCCAGTTCCTCCGCGATCATATTCAGCGGACTGGTCCTGGAAAGGGGGCTGAAAGGGATCAAAAATCCATCCCGCGTCGTGGTCATGCAGGAGCATTATGTCTTGATGCCGCAGCTCTGGTACGAACCGGAAGGCAGCGGGGACAATTGGACCCAATGGCACACGTGGACGGCTTCCACTTCATTCGAGTGGAGCGGCCCACCCGGACGCGAACATTACAACAACCTGCATGAACAGGGTGGAAACCTCATCATGTGCGACGGCCACGCGGAGTACAAGAAGAACCGGCAGACCTCGAGCTTGGACTGGGGTTTGGTGGACGCCAGTGGAAACGATTCGCCCTGGCAGCCGAATGAGGCTCATTCCCGCGCGACCTATCACGTTGCGCCTTGATGCAACCGTTTATTCGATGAGCCAAACAACATTTTCGGAGCGACCCAGCAGGCCGGGTTTCACCCTGATCGAGCTGCTCGTCGTGATCGCCATCATCGCCATCCTGGCCGCCATGCTCCTGCCGGCGCTCGCGAAAGCGAAGGAAAAAGCCAAACGCATTCAATGCTTGAGCAACATGAGACAAGTGGGACTGTCCCTCCACATGTATGAAGGGGACAACAACGGAAACCTACCTAGGCAGGGCCATGTCACTTACGACTTCAACAGTCAGTTTTCCCCGGACAATCTTCTTAAGCTTCTCCGGCCATACGTGGGCCTAAAAAACCCGCTCGACCCGGGTCGGGTTTTCATTTGCCCGGCTGCGGGCGTCCCTCCCATGCCGGATAAGATTCTTTACTACCCGACGAAGGTCAGCGACACCGACCTCATTGTGAGCGGACTGGTTTTGCAAAAGGGAATCAAGGGGATTCCCCGGCCGGCGAGAACCGCGGTCCTGCAAGAGCATTATGCCCGCATGAGTGCGATGTGGGCCGAACCGGAAGGCGGCGGAGATAATTGGACGCAGTGGCACACCTATACGGGCTGGTCCCCGGATTTGGAATGGGTTGGGCCACGGGAGCATTACAATAACCTGCACAATGAGGGCGGAAACCTGGTTTTTACCGACGGCCATGCGGAGTACAAGAAGAACCGGCAGACCTCCAGCCTGGACTGGGGTCTGGTGGACGCAAACGGCCAGGATTCTTGTTACCAGCCGACTGAGGCGCATTCGCGCGCCACTTATTACTTTGCACCCTGATTCACACCAACTATCACTGCGCCAACCCATGCTATGGAAACGAAATGCCCGGCCCCCGGCGAACGCTTCGGTAGGCGGGGTTTTACCCTGATCGAGCTGCTCGTGGTCATCGCCATCATTGCCATCCTGGCCGCCATGCTTCTGCCGGCGCTCGCAAAAGCGAAGGAGCGCGCCAAGCGCATTCAATGCTTGAGCAACATGAGACAAGTGGGCCTTGCCCTCCACATGTATGACATGGACTTCAATGGAAAAATGCCCCAGGGCCACGTCGTTTACGATTACGCCAGCCCGTTTGCCGAGGACAACATTCTCAAGCAACTCCGGCCTTACGTGGGTCTGAAAGATCAAGTCCGCGACCCGGGAAAGGTGTTTATCTGCCCGACCGCGCAAAAACATCCCAAGCCAGAACTTGCGCCGACCCCAATTAGTGATAACAACCTTCTGACGAGCGGAATGGTCACGGAAAAAGGACTGAAGGGGATTCGTAATCCAGGTCGCGTCGTCGTCATGCAGGAATTTCTTTTCCGGTTTGCGGTGGGGAATACCCAACCGGAAGGCGGCGGAGATAATTGGACGCAGTGGCACACCTGGACCGATTCGGCGGCCACCGGATTTGTCGGGCCGCCCGGCCGGGAATACCAAAACAGCCCGCATAGCGAGGGTGGCAACCTGATCATGTGCGACGGCCATGCTCCTGCCGGCCCTCTCGAAAGCGAAGGAAAAAGCCAAGACGACGCAATGCCTGAATAACTGCCGGCAGGTGGGGCTCGCCCTGCACTTGTACGACGGTGACTTCCAGGGGAAACTGCCCGATGCCGGGCAGACTTACGATTTCAACAGCCAATTTTCCCCGGAAAACCCGCTCAAGGTTTTGCGGTCCTATCTGGGCGCAAAAAATCCAAACGATCCGGTGGCCGCCTATACCTGTCCGACCGCGAAAAAATCCCCGGTGCTTTATTACTGGCCGACCAAGGTCAGCAACACCAGATTTCTCATCAGCACCGTGGTCTTGGACCGGGGCGTCGGGAAACTGCGGAATCCCAGCCGGACCGTTTTCATTCAAGAGGCCTGGTACTTGATGAATACCTCCTTCGACGACCCCCGACGCGTCGGCCCCGCCGGAAGCGATGCTTACAGTTACTGGCACGAGAACACTCCGTCGGCCCAGGATGACTGGAGCGGGCCGCCCGGGATCGAGCATTACTCCAGCGTGCATAACGAGGGTGGCAACCTCATTTTTTCCGACGGCCACGCGGAGTACCGCAAATATCGAAGAATCAGCAGTCTCGACTTTGGTCTGGTGGATGCCAACGGAAACGATTCCCTCTGGCAACCCGCGGAGTCCCATTCCCGCGCAACTTACTATTACAAGTGAACTGCGCGCCAGATGAACGCACCGCCAATTCTCGCTGTGGCGGTTGGGTTTGAACAAAGTCTCCAAGCTCATTCGCCGCTGGCTTTTTGATTACATGGGAAGTTTTTGTGTGGTTAGTGATTCAGTTTGTAGTCCAACAGTTGTTTGCCTCGCCAGGTGGATGATGCCTTTTCATTGCCTCCCCGGTCGTAGATCGTCCATTCAGAGGTGCAGTCTTCGGCATGAACTTTTTGCCACTGCTTCCCGCCCTCGCTGGACCAGAAAGTTTCGGTGCCAATCTTTTGACCGGCACGATATTCCGCCTGCCACTGGGTCTGGCCGTTCTCGTAGTACCAGGTTTCCTTGCCGTGAAGCAGATAACGTCCATCCGCTCCGGTGCCAGCGCTCCAATTGACTTTTTGTTTTCCGTTGGGATACGGCTCGCGGTATTCCTTGATGGTCTCAGGCGAAACGCTGACGCGATCTGCCGGGCTGACCGGAGTTTTGGTGTGATCCTCCTCGAGAACCCAAGCCTCGTTGAACTCGAAATGCAGATCCGGATGATTGTGTGACGACACCACGTGGATCAATCCGTCCGGGCTCTGGCAGGCGGTGACAGCTGACGGTACCCACCTTCACCGCTTGTCCATCTTTGCCGCGAACATCTCCTCCGGTGAGCTTGCGGATGCGCCAGTTTTTCCCGTTGTCGCTGCTCAACGCGGCATACGATCCGTCACCGGTGAAGCCTTTTGGCGCCATCTCCGGAGTCAGCTTGCGGTAGTTGGACAGATGCATGTCGCCGACGTAAAAAATCCGTCCGCTGGCCAGTTTGACGACGCTGGCGCGCACGCCACCACCCAAGGCAGGCAACGGCGAGGCGCTGATCTCGTACGATTTGCCGCCGTCACGCGAAATATGCTGCGGATGAAAACCATCAATCTCGGACTGCTTCCCGCCGTATCCGAGGATCACGTCATTGTCGAGCGGCACAAAACACGAGTGCCGGCCGTAGGTCCGGCCGCCGGTGTCGTACCACGTCCTGCCTTCATCCTTGCTGGCGAACAGTTCGGAACTGATGGGCGGCTTGGATCCGTCCACGGCCAGAAAAATGGTGCCCTTGGTATTGCGGAACGCGCTGTTGATCGGTTGGGCGGAGAACGGGCCGATCTGCGAACTGAACAACGGGAACTGCACCGGGGACCAGGTTGCTCCATTATCCGTGGAAGTCGTCCATTGGAATGGATAGCCCGCTTCCATGCGGGGACTGCCCCAGAACAGCCAGAGCTTGCCGCGATCATTCCAGATTACCGGGCCTTCGTCGTCCGCGTCCACCATATCCGGCCACGACGACGGCATATCCCACTCGGTTGCGCCGTGCCGCAAGCGCGTGGTCATGATCGAAACGCACGCGTCGCGTTCCCCGGCCAGCATGGTGTTGTAATAGGCTGCGAGCAGATCGCCATTGGGCAACGCTTGCAGGGCGGAATTGTGATGTTCGCCGCCATAGCCGCGCTCGATCCCGAATTCCCAGGCATCCACGAGCGGCTTGCCCGCGAAGTCCGGGTAGATCAGTCGGGTGCGATAGTGCGGCCTGGCCGGGTCCGGACCTTCCTTGATTCCGTGACTGGTCTGCTTCACGCACTGTTGCCAGAAGGGAATCTGAACCGCACTTGCAGGCGTCGCAGGCAGCGCGCCTTGGACTACGCGGAAGCCGATGCCGTGGCGACCGGGAACAACCCCTGAGTCTTTGAAGGAGGAACTCAGCGCGTCGGACAGCGGCAGGTTGAGACCGTCAAGTTGCTTCGAAATGTAATCAGCCGGTGGCGGCCCGAATGTTGGCGGCACCGCAGCCCGATTTGCCGAGCGCGCGTAGTAGGGCTGGCCAAGTTCAGTGTAATCCACGGCGCCGCCCCGGATGATTTTGAACCAGCCGTCTTTCGGGCCAACCGGATCCACCTGCGCTTCCTCCGGATAAATTCCGTGCCAATCCGAACACCACTCGGCGACGCCCGTGTGCATGTTCTTCACGCCCCAGCGGTTCGCTGTCTCAGGTTCCGGTCGCGAACCACCCGAGGAGAACGCCGTTTCACTTCCGGCCCGGCAGACGTACTCCCATTCGGCTTCGGTGGGCAGGCGATACGGCTTGCCTTCCTTCCCGCTCAACCATTCGCAAAAGGCCACCGCGTCGTTCCAACTGAGACCCGAGGCGGAGGGGGCAAACTTTTCGTAACCGGGATAGTCAGGCCTGAATTTCCGGAACTGATCAATCGTGATTTCGGTTTCGGAAGTCTGGAACGCCTGACTGATCGTCACCTTGTGGCGCGGCTTCTCATTGAAAATGTCCGAGCCGATTTTCGTTCGCTCATTCTTGCCCCTGTGCTCCGGCGCCCAGTACATCTTGATGAGGGTGCGATTGTGATCGTCCGCTGTATGCCAGAGCGCGTCGGCCGGGATCAATTCGCGCCTGCCGCCGGGGAGCGTCCAGTAAAGTCGAAGACTTGGCTCCCGATAGCGCAGGAATTCGAGAACGAACCGCGTCTTCTGGCCTTGAACCAAGTTCACTGAGCCGGAGCGCGCTTTGGGTTTCTCGCCTTGGGCTGCTTTCGCTTTTTGCGCGCGATCAGTTTTTTCCTTGTAGGTGTCGAAAACAATTTCTTCACCAATTTTCAGACGCATGGCGGGGTCGAATTCGGCCTCGAACTTCACGCCGCCGGTGACCGGCGATTCCACGTAGCCCACCACCGTGTAGATCAGGGTGTTGTCCCTCCGTTTCTCATCCACCCAGTCAATGCTGGGTTGCGCGAATTGATCGAAACTGAACGGAGTTGAATCAATGAAACAGATGCTGATGAGGCCGTGGCGATATCCCTCCCAACCGGCGGCTGGCGGGAGTTTGTCGATCCGGTAATAACCGGGAAAGAAATTCGTCACCGCACCTTCCGGCGGGATTTCATTTTCCAAACCCATCTGGAAAGAGCCGGGTGCGATGCGGATCAGTTTCATTCCAATCGAGTTTGTGACCACCGGCTGCGCCGCCATGGCGAGCGGAAGTACCGTCACCGCCGACGCAGAAACGATCGCCAGGATTGTCGCGATTTTTATCATTGGATTCAGAAGTTCAGTTTCAAATTACGGCGGTTTCATGATTCTTGTCATCCCCCCTATTTCGGATTGAGTTCAAAGTGATCCAGCTCAACGCCGCCATGATCCTGAACCAGGCTGACCGTGGTGTGTTGACTGAATGGCTCCTTCAGGAAAAAACCGGTTTTGCTTTGGGGCAACTCGTGAATCGCTTCTTCGCCGTCCAGCCCGTAAAAGATTCGGCACTGCCGGTTGTCCTCGGTGTAAATAATTTTCAGCTTCGCAGATTTCGGCGGCGTCTTAAAGGCGATGCCCTCCTTTCCTTCGTTTAAGGCAAGCCGGTCGTGCCCGAGTCGGATGGATACGCCAGGACCGCTGGCGTCGGTAACGCTGAAAATGAAATCCGACTCGGTCCGGTCGTCAGCGGGAAGAAACACGAGGTTATCCACGGCAACGACGCACTCGAACGATCCCTTGCCGACCATGCGATTGATGCCGCACGAACGGGTCGCGGAATTGATCGTGTAACGCCCGCGACTCTTGAATCCGCCGGTGAAACTCTTGCGGATGGCCCAGCCGGGAGCGTCGAAATCTTTCGGCCCTTTGAACGTTTCCGTCACCGCTTTCACGGGCACAACTGGCTTGAGTGGCGGCGGCGGGGTCATGATCCATTTGAGATTGAATGCATAATGTTCGCGGCTGGTGATGAGATGAATCACGCCGTCCAGCCCCTGGCAACCTGCCATATAGCCGCTGCCCTCGGCGTTGCTGCCGCTCATCACAAACAGCCGGTCGCCGCTGCCTTCCACCGGATGCGCCAGGCCGTCATCAGTGACGAGCCGTTTATGCGACCACGTCCTGCCTTCGTCGTGCGACACTGCGGCGAACACGCCGCGCACCAGTCGCTCTTGGCCTGATGAGTCGGTGATCATGAAACCTCCGTCGGCAAACGACGCGAAGAACAGCGGCCCTTCCTTCAGCCGCATGAGCACCAGCCGCTGGCCTCCCCCGATGGGCGGGAATTCGCTGGCCGAGTAACTGAAGGTTTTTCCCATGTCGGTGGAGACGCTCTTCGGCATTTTGCCTTCGATGGCGTTGCCGCGGCCCAGGCCGTAAAGCGTCCCGTCTTTGAGTTGCACAACGCTGGGATGGACGCCGCGAATGTTGCCGCCGGGGTTGAACCACGTCAGCCCCGCGTCACGACTCATCCACAATGTCTTCGGCCCGTCCTGGGCGAACGTAAGAGTGCCGTCGTCCAGCCAGAGCACCGGTTCGCTTGGCATGTGGTCGTGTGTGAACTCTGGCATGGCGAGCCGTGCCTTCGTCCAGGTGGCGCCGCTGTCCTTGGAAGTTCGCATCGCCAACGCCATCGCACCGTGCTCGGCGGCGAACGAAACACCGGTGAAAAAGTAAATGGTGTCCTTGCCATCGAAGCCCATTACTGGTGCGTGATCGTTGCGATCCGACACGTCGAAGAAGGGTGTGGCTTCGTCCCATTCCTCCCGCCCGAAGCGCAGCCGGCTCGCGGCGATGGCCAGTTCCCGGTTTCGCTCGGAATCGCACGTGTACCAGCCCGTGAGCAAATCGCCGTTCGGACATTCGACGATTGAAGGATCGTGGTTGTGCGACGCGAACAGCGGTCCGTTGCTTCCGTTCGGAATCTTCACGTACTTCCGCGGCCCCTTGAAATACGGTTTGCTCATGTCGGGGCCTTTTGAAACCAGTTTGCGCTCGCGCTCGACGACCTTCTGCTGATGCAACGGAGGCGGGAGCGGCGGCAATGGCTTGGTGGCTGGCATTTCCCCGAGCACCACGCGGAAACCGGTGACCCAATTCCGGGTTTCCGGCAACGCACCCAGGCGGTTCGCCGAGCGCAAGTAGTACGCCTGTGTTCCGCGACTGCCGCTGCGTGTGACGCGAAATTCACCATCGGCGTAACCGACTGGATCCACCGCCAAGCCCGACTTGTACGGCCCATACCAATCGTGACACCACTCTTCGACGTTGCCGTGCATGTCGAATAGTCCCCAGGCGTTGGGCGGAGTTTCTCCGCCGCGCAAGGACAACGGCTCCGGGTCCTTGGTTTCGCGCTGGTCCTTGTAAATTGTTTTGGGAAGAGTTTCCCCCATGAAATAGTTGTCCCTCGTCCCGGCGCGACACGCATATTCCCACTCCGCTTCCGTGGGCAAGCGATAGGGCAATCCTTCCCGTTCCGAGAGCCACCGGCAAAACGCTTCCGCCTCATACCAACTCACGTTGATCACCGCTTCATCATCGGCTTTCGACAAGCCCTCTTTTCCGCGCAACGCCCGATGTCCCGGGTCGAACAATTCATACTGAAAATTATTCACCTCGAAGGCGCCAACATAATATGGGCGATTGATTTTTACCGGGTGAACCGGTTTCTCGTCCCAATCACCCTCGAGCAATGAATTCATCCGGTCGCCACGCCCGCCGGTGACCGGCATGATCTGCCAGGGCAGCGGCGTCTTGATCTGGCCCATTTCAAACTTCCCGGCCTCGATGCGCCGAAAGCCGATGCCGATGGAATTGGTGAACTGCTTTTCACGAGGGAAGTCGGCCGCGTGCGTGGTTGCGACGCCCAGCAGCGCCATGAGAGTGAGGATTCGATTGTTCATAAAAAAGAAGGCTCAAGGTTGATAGTCACCGCTGAGGTCGCTGGCGATGTGTTCGATCTCGGCTCGTACTCCGCTTCCCGCGCCCCATTGCAGGTAACCCAGGCGCGGCGTGCGGTATTCGTAGCGTTTCGTGGCGAGAAGTTTTCCGTCGCGATAAATCTGTGCCACGCGATCGCCGCGCACGGCTAGGCAATAGCTGTGCATGCCGTCAGAGTTGTTCAATCCCTGGGCCAGGGGAGTGAAGCCATCGAAGCCGAGGAACGCCGAGCCAAGCGTCGCTCCTTCATACCAATACACTCCGCTTTCGGTAATGGTGATGGCGTAGCGACTTCCCGCGCCGTCATACAGTTCGAGATCAACGCCGCGATTGGCGGGCGTTGTCGTGAGGATTCGCGCCCGAATTTCCGCAGTGAATCCCTTGCGCTGGTCGCTTGCCGCCACGACGTTTTCGCTCCGCCACCAGAATTGCTTTCCTGGAGCCGTGTTGAAGCTGAGCGCCTGCTCGGTGAACTTCGCGCTGGTCGCAGGTTGGTCAGGATCGTCGGACGCCGCACCCTGAAGCTTCCACGCCCAAGGATCAATGTTCCCCGGTGCGATTTTGCCATCGCAAACTATCGCCAGTTTTTTCCTCTCGGGCAAATCTCGCGCCGCTGCTTGCGATGGCGAGGCGGCTGCCGCAGGTGGAGGTTGTTTCAGCCAGGCGGTATTAAACGAATAATGCTCGCGGCTGCTGACCAGATGGATTACGCCGTCAGGCGACTGGCAGACTGAAGAATAACCGACCGGCTCGGCGCTGCGCGCGTCCAGAGTAACAGGATGGCCGTCCATCGTCTCAATATCCCGGCCGGGGCCATCGTCAGAAATCAAACGCCGATATGGCCAGGTCCTGCCTTCGTCCGGCGAAAGCGCGCCGAACAATCCGGAAACCGGACGCTGTTGGCCGGACGCGTCCGTGATCAACATGTTTCGGCAATAAGAGGCGAAGAAGATCTCTCCCGTGTGAAGTCGCAGCAACACGAGACGGCGACCGCTGCCAATCGGCTGGAATACACTCGGCGTGTAGGTCCAGGTTTTGCCCAGGTCGGAAGAAACACTCTGCGGCATCATGCCCTCGATGGCGCCATGACGGCCAAACGCCAACAGCCGTCCATCTGCAAGTTGAGTAACTCCGCCATGCGTGCCACGAATTGACCCGCCGGGATCGCTCCACGTCTGGCCTTCGTCGCGGCTGATTGAAATCACCGACCCGCCCCCGCCATCCTGCGGCAGGATGATTTCCCCGCCTTGCGCCTGAAAAACCGTCGTCACCACCTTGTTGGCGCGCTGATCATGGTCAGGATAAATCAGCCGGGCCTCAGACCAGGTGACGCCATTGTCCGTGGAGGTGCGCATCACCATGGCCAGCGAGCGGAGATTCGCACCGAGGCCGTTGAAGTGATAGAGCGTGCCCCGGCCATCGTTCCAGATCGCGTGGGTGTGATCGTTCCGATCGGGCGCATCCCAAAATGACGACGCGGCTTCCCATTCCTCCATTCCGTGGCGCAGGCGACTGATGGCCACGCCGAGTTCACGCCCCATCTCGTCCATGCACGTGAACCACGCGGCCAGCAGGTCGCCGTTTGGACATGTGGTAATGGATACAAAGTGATTGTGCTGGTCGAACAGTGGCCCGCGCGCGCCCTTGGAGATTTTCACGAACACGCGCGGCTTGTGAAAATACGGCTTTGAAGGATCGGGGCCGCGTTGCAGATCGGGCGGCACTTCCTGCTTCACGTTCAGCTGATAAACTTGGGGTTTGGCCTTGGGTAACGGCTTGGTCGGCGGAAGTTCGCCCAGGGCCACGCAGAAGCCGATCATCCATTGCTTGTCATCCGGCAATGTTCCACTCCGGTTGGCGCTGCGTAGGTAATACGACTTCGTGGAATGACTTGCCACCGCGCGTGACGCGGAAATCGCCACGTTCACGCCC
>CAZNOE010000004.1:0-10494 GCA_964574525.1 uncultured Bifidobacteriaceae bacterium | reverse complement strand
GTTTGCGCGTCCTTCTCGTAGGGGCCGTACCAATCGTAACACCACTCCTCAACATTCCCGTGCATGTCGAACAAACCCCATGCGTTCGGAGGCGTCCGGCCGGTGCGCAACGACACCGGCTGAACCGACAGGCTTCTGCTGTCCACGGAATGGACTTGCCTCTCAAATTCGCGCGGCAATGTTCCGCCGGTGTGGAATGGCGTGGTCGTGCCTGCTCGGCAGGCATACTCCCATTCGGCCTCAGTCGGAAGTCGGTACGGTTGGCTCTCGGTTTGTGAAAGCCACTCGCAGAAACGGACTGCGTCCTGCCAGCTTACATACGTCACCGCCTCGTCGTCTTCGATGGAAAACCCGGTGCGTCCCCGCAGAGCTTTGTGCGCAGGATTGAACTTTTCGTATTGCGCGTTGCTGACTTCGAACGAGGCCAGGTAAAACGGTTTGGTGATCCTGACCTCATGCTGCGGGCGTTCATCGAAATCGCCCTGCGGGAAAAGTTCCAGGTTGTTGGTGATCTCAGCCGGCAAGTTCCGGCCCTCAAATCCCATCTGGAACCGTCCCGGTGCGATGCGAGCCAGCGGCATCCCTAACGAGTTGGTGAAAGATTTTCCCTGTGGCATTCCCGCTCCAGCACCCACCGTGCCGAGGCCGGTGCCAAGAGCGAGGAGAACACTCATCAGGCAAGCGGTGGAGAATGCTGGAGTGGTTTGTGACATGTGCGCGAATGCTGACGGCATTCTATGCAACATCATTCGCCCAAGCGCATAGCAAAACCGCCAAATCCCTTGACGAAAATGCCAATCGGAATTGTTTTGCTTGCGACAAATTGCGTTCCGGAAGCACGCTGGCTTCGGTTACGGGCCGCACGTTGCATGAAAATCGAATTCCGATCCGCAACCACCAAGTGATATTCAAATGAAAAACCCGGTTCTACTTGTTTCCTGCCCGGACCAGCGCGGACTGGTCCACACGATCACCGGCGTGCTGTTCCGGGCGGGCGTCAACGTGGTGAGCAACCAGGAGTTTGTGGACACCGAGTCGGGCCGGTTTTTCATGCGCACCGAGTTCGAGGGTGCGGCGGATTGCGCCCGTCTTGAAGCGGAAGTCCGCGCGATTTTGCCGGCGGGCGCTGAGGTTCACGCGCGCTTGCCGGTGCGGCGACGTGTTGCGATCCTGGTTTCCAAGGAACACCATTGCCTTGCCGACCTTCTCGTGCGCCACGCTTATGGCGAGTTGCCTGCCGAAGTGGTGGTGGTGGTCGGCAACCACGATGTGCTCCGTCCACTGGCCGAGAAATTCAACGTGCCCTATTACCACGTGGAAAGCGCGAACTGTTCGCGCGAGGCGCACGAGGCGGAGCTGCTCCGGCGGCTCGAATCGTTCCAACCCGAGTTGATCGTGCTGGCAAAATACATGCGCGTTTTGAGTCCGGCGTTCGTGGCGCGCTGGCCGGGACGGATGCTCAACATCCATCATTCCTTCCTGCCCGCGTTCGCGGGAGCCAAGCCGTATCATCAGGCCTTTGAGCGCGGTGTGAAGGTCATCGGCGCAACGGCGCATTTTGTGACCGACCAGCTTGACGAAGGCCCGATTATCGTGCAGCAGGTGACGCCCGTGGATCACACCTTCGAGCCGCAGGATCTTGTGCAAGCCGGGCGCGACGTGGAGCAGATGGTTCTTTCGCGCGCCCTGCGACTAGTCCTCGAGGACCGCGTGTTCTTATGCGGCAGGCGCACGGTGATTTTTGATTAAGCCGGACTCCAAAATCAAAAAACCTTCCGGGCGCGCGCTTCCGCCGTCGAGGTGATCGCCAGCTTGGAATTGAAGCGCATGGCAAAACCGCCAAATCCCTTGACGAAACTGATAATCCCTCGCTGACCACTTGCGCGATCTCGCATCGAACGCATACCGTGCCCAAATATGAAAACAAAATTTTCGGCACCCTCTCCTTGCGAAGCGGCTACCAAACCGGTCTTGAGGACGCAACCCAACGCCTCCACTAATTCGAACAGAAGATTTTGCACGCGTGGTTGCTTCAAACGAATGCGCGTGATGGCCATGCTGAGCCTGGCAGCGTGCATTCTTGTGCAGCACGCGCTGGCGGCGGATTCGGCAAAGGCCCCAGCAAAATCGAAGAATGGCCTGTTGCACCTGAAGGTTGATTTCGCCCCGCCGTCAAGCAAGACGGACATGACTCCGACCCCCGGGACCGCCAAGGAAGGCTGGTCCCACTGGGTGATTCCCGGCCTGTGGGACTACTACAGAAGCGATTTGAACAGGCAGAGTTTCGCTCAGGACGGCCCAGGAAAGTCCGGCGGCAAAGTGCAGGCAGCCGTCAGTTGCCAGTATGAGGGACTGCTCGGGATATCTGTTGCGGGCATGCGCCGCTACCTTGCGGGGTCGGTTCAACCCCACGGCAAAGCGCTTTACGAACCGATCCGCAACTCCTGGATTTCAGCGACCGATTTTCCTCAAAACCCCGGCAGTGATTTGCTGCTGCCCGTGTACGATCTTCCGCCGGGTGAATACCGTCTAGTCAGTTATCACAATGCGTTCAACAGCCGGCGAGTCGGCAAAGACCCGACCGGAGTGGAAAGTGTGGACATCGTAGAGCAGGAACCGCCGATGCCTTCGATCAAGGCTTATTCCATAAAGACGATCGTTACGGAATACTTCGAGCCGCGCGCCGGGGCCCTGATCAAGGGCAAGACGTATGGCACCCCGCAGAAGAGGATCGTCATTCCGGGAAATGAGGGTTCCGGGAATATCAAACAAACGCTCGAGGCGAAAGCCATCGTGATCCAGCAAGTGAAGACCGACGCGGAACTGAAACCCTCGGTCATCGAATTCAGCACGGACGGATCGCCGGTGGTGGTGGTGTATGCTGGCGGTTGTTGCAAGAACGATGACCTCAGGAAGGGTCGAAAGGGAGGCTATGCCATCCTCAACGCGTTCGAGTTGATCCAGATCTCAGACAAGTCTCCTTGAGATGCCTTCCGCGGTCGGGGCGACGCGTTCACTCTTTCACCAGCCAGATTTCCGTGACGGAAACACCGCGGACGTTGTTGGCGAGTTTCCATTGGAGTCCGAGCACACCGTCGCGGGTTGAGGTCTGCGGGATGGCGTACGAAACCGGCGTGGTGTCAGTGTTCCCGCGCGGGCCGTGGATACGCTGACCGTCGTCCGTCTCGCAGGTGATCTGCGGGCTGAACGGGCCGAGATAGACGACTTTGATGTTATACTTCGCGCGCGGGTCCAGGCCTTCCCAGCGCATCATCAGAGGAGTGTCGTAACGGCAGACCGCATGCGTGCGCTGGGAATGTCTGCGCGCGCTCCCGGGATCGCTGTCCACCCACTCGATCGGCGAGTAAACAAATCCCGGATCTTCCGACCACGGTTTCTGCCGGACCAAGTGCGGCTGTTGCGCCGCCACACCGAGGTTGTCGTAAAAACCACCGGGCCCAGGGTCTTCATAATTCAGAATCTTTTTGATGTCCACGATGGAGGTGGCGGCTCCCATCTGAGCTTCGAGCCATTTCCGATCACCAAGCGGAGAATAAATGTTCGTGAGGACCGTATCCAAATCGCCGAACTTGGCGGTGAGTCCCCACGCCTGGAGTTCTTTCTCGAATGCCTCCTTTGACTGAAACGCGGCATCACTTTTTGCCAGCGCCGTCCGGGCCTTGCTGACCGCCTTGGCAACGCCGATGGTCTCCACTTGCTTCAGGGCTCCGTACGCCTGCCGCTCGGATTTCATTTCGGCATCGTATTTCCGTTTGACCTGGGCATCGAGGAAGGCCCGATAGAGAAACATTTCCAGCCGCCAGTTCCTGCCCGCGCCACCCATGCTCTTCGCAATGTTCTTCCACTGTTTCAACGCCGCTTCGCAACTTGTGTTTTGGGCCAGCGGTCCGGTCCAGTTTTCCTCCAACAGTTCCAGCCCGCGCACCACGGCACGAGCGCCGGCATCAATGAGCTTTGCTTTCGAATCGGTTCTGCCACTGCCGGTTCCGCCTTGCGGCTGCTTAATGAAGTCATACGCGAAAAAGGCCTTGGCGTAATCGTAGAGAATGTCGCCGATCTTGGCTTCCGGATCCCAACCCCTGGCGGTCCAGATGAACTGGTTCAGATCATTGTAGCTCCCGGTGTGATTGTAGGGAAGGAAGCCGATCGTGTCCCGGCGGGTTGCCTGATGGATTTGCGCCATCATCCGGGGCATCGCGTAGATACTCTGGTTGCGCGGCCAGACTTGCGCCCAAACCGGGTCCCATTGCGGAATGGGAAACTGGCACCAGCGCACGTGACATGTCTCGGGATAGTGCCGGATCGCGTATCGCAGGGGCAGCGAGGCGTGAATTTCGCGAATGCCTCGTTTCGTCCATGGCCCATACACCATGCCGTAAAGCCAATCGGGTTGTTTCGTGTTCAGGTAATTGAAAATATAATTGTCGTAATCCACGGCATGGTCATCCAGGCACTGGTTTGAATACCACCACTTGACCCCGGGATGACCTGCCAGCACCAGAGGGATCACCCGTTCCATCTTTGGGAAGACTTCCTGGGGCGGCCGCGACCCGCTGGCGTCGCCGCCATAGGTGGTGAAATGGTCCACGCCCACGACATCGGAAAACAGCGTCTTGATCTTTTCGCCGCTGAGATTGCTCTGATCAATAATTTCCTGGCACGGCACGACGAGGAACAAGTCGAGTCCAAGCTCCTCGAGAAATGGTGCGACATCCTTGGCGGGTCTCGGCTCGAAACCGTTGTTGCCAAACAGGACCAAATCGCGGATATGCTGCTGCTTTTGCGAGGTGTCGCGCCAGTTGACAAAGCCGTCTTTGCTTTGGGTCGAACAGATGATTTGCTGGGCGCGAATTGCCTCACTTGGAGCCGCCGCAATCCGGACATCACCAGCCAGGCGGATATATTTCGGAGCCAAGTCTAACAAACGGATCAAACGACCGACGACGAACAAGGCGCCCCGGTCGTCGCGCCCCACAAGATTGACCGTTGGAGCTGTTCGCGTAGTTGTATCAACCCAGATTGCATACCCCTCGGCTTTGTCGGGCACCGAGAGCCCCGTCGGCGGCGTGGTGGATGTCGGAAAACTTCCCACGGTGCCAAGCACAATTGCTGGCAGTGTTTCCGCGGGCAGGGAATTGCTCACGGCAAGATGGATTCCGGTGCGCCACTCAATTTCGTGTTGCAAGAACTCCGCCGCTTTGCTTTGCCTTGGCTTGGCGGGATGAACGATGAGGGCATTGGAAAGATCGAGCGGCCGCCCCTGGCCGGTTGCCGGAGTGGCCCACGCCACCGTCAGCAGCAGCGCGGAGGCAATCCAATAATTGATGTTTGGACTAGGTTGACGCATTTTTTTTCGCGGCGTTGGGTCATCGCCGAGAAACGAGGCAGAGAACAAACTGGCTTCTGGCATTTGATGGTGCGTTGTGCAACGACGAGCGGTCCCCGGCGCAAGCCACGCCGAGGAACTTATCAGAGCACGACACGGCGTCAACCTGGAGAAATCGTTGGAGAAATCGTTGCCTCCGGCCTGTCACGGCTGCAAGGGATTGAACAGCCTGAAAGGCATGGCTTGCGCAGTCAAAGGCGACACCTTGGCGTGACCATCGAGAAACACCAGCGTCGTCTTGCCGAGGTGACGCTTGTCGTTGGCGGAAATCATCCGAGGACTGGAATTGGCAGAGCCGGAGGGACTGAAAGTTGTGTGCGTATCGTTCCAAACATTCCAGCCACCAAAATCCGTGGCGTTCAACTGGCCCCGATTATTTACTTCAAACAGGTAGGCCACGTTTACTGGCCCCGTCGGCACGGCGCTGACTTTCTGGTACGGGGTGGCGTCGTAGGTACGGGTGGTGGCGTATCGGCCAAAGTCGATTGAGTTAATGGTGTAGTGCAAGGTCCATCGCTGAGACACGCCCGCGGTGAAGAAAGAAGGGCACTGAAGGACCGGGATCGTTGAGTAAGCCCGCAAGAGGTAATTGGGATCCCCGGCGAACGCTGGATTGATGGAGCCGGCGACATAAGGGGCAAGCAGGGTGGCAAAAAAATAACCGCCGCTGAAGGTGTCTCCGGGCACGTAATCGTTATGGTCGGCGGCATACATGTATGTTGCCATTCCCAGATTGCGCAGGTTCGAGGAGCACTTGGTCATTTTTGCGCGCTCTTTGGCTCGGCTCAACGCCGGCAGCAGCATGGCTGCGAGGATGGCGATGATGGCAATCACCACCAGAAGTTCGATCAGAGTAAAGCCGCGGCGGGCGGCCGTTATGTGCGTTTGATTCCCTCGCATAAGGTTTCGCTCACGAGCGGGTGCATTTGATTCTTGGACTATAATCAATCCCACCAGAGGCAGGGAATGTGAGAAGCGACTTTTTCCATGCGAAAAACGATGGGGGCGAAGTTGTCAGCGAGGACTCCAGCGCAGCCCCGCTGCCGAGGTCGGAAGGGTCAAACGAATCCCCGCCTGCGGCTCACACTAATCGCGCTCGATTCGGAATCACGGCTCAATGTGGAGAATGATCAAGCTCACAAAATCGGCGAATGCAGCGAAAAGCAAAAGCCGCAACACTTTCTGCGGTCACCGCAACGATTTGATGTAGAGAATCAGCGCCTCGATTTGTGCGTGGGTTACGACTCCCGCGTAGCTGGGCATGGCCGTGTCGGATTTTTGAAACGGATGCACAATCTTCGCGGCCGGTTCGCGAATGGCTTGCCGAAGATAATCTTCATCGGCCTGAGCTTTACTTCCGTCGGCGAACGTTCGCTCGCTGCCAAACAATCCCTTCCAAGTCGGCCCCACCCGGCCCAGCACCGTGCCATCGGTCGAATGACAGGCGGCGCAACCCATCAACTCCGCCAGCCGGCGGCCTTCCTCGACGGTCAACGGCGTCACTGCTGCGACCCGGTTGGTTGACGGCGTCAAGTCCACAGTCAGCGGGCCAAATCCATCCGCCTCCGGGTCGAACCGCGTGAGTTCGTAAGGAGTGAGGTAGGCGTTTCGCTCGAAAGCAGCACCGGCTTTCGTTTTCAGTGCCCAACCGACGCGCATCTGCATCACCGGCTTCATGTCCCGGATGCCAAGAAAGACGCTCTTTCCATCCTTTGAAACGTAGGCACTGGTCGGCGGGATTGCATCCTGACCTTTGCTGCCGTCGAGTTTGAAGTGGGGTGAACCGTAGTCGGCCTTGCGCAAATAATTCCAGCGTTCGGCGGAATAATTCGCCGGACTCGGCGCACTTGCCGCATCGAGTGGAACGTCGAAGCGCAGCAGAATGCCCTGGTCCGTAGCAACCAGTTCACGCGGCAATGTGCTTGGTGCGCCGGTGTAGCGCAGGCGCGCAAGTCCGCTGATCTTGGTTGCTTTCGAGCCCCAGATTTGGAAACCGGCGACGTAAAGCTGCCCGTCCACCGGGTTCATGCAGCCGTTCCATGGGGAAAAATCCAGGTCGTGCGTGACGCTGATGACGGAGGCCTGCGTTCGCGAGGCTCGTAGATTGAGGAGAACAAGAAACAGTTCGGGCCGGCTGTAGCCGATGTGAATCAATTCATCACTTAGCGGTCCCATGCGCGCATCGGTGAGCCAGACCCCTGTGCGGCTGCGGAGGCATTAATCGGGTATGGAATCCAGGTCAGCGGTTCGGTGATCGGCGCCGGGTATTGTTCTTTGGGAAGAATAAGACTGATGTAGCCGTAGTATCGGTTGTCGCGGATGATGTGCAGGGGCGTGGTCGGGATGTAGTTGCCCTGTTGATCGCTCGCGGTCACGAGGCCGGTCTTGGGATTTACCCCGATCGCCGGCATGCGCAGTCCCCAACCGATCACACTAGCCGATTTCCCATCGGGCGAGACACGTAATACTTTGCCGTTGTCCTTGCCGATGGTGGAGGCTTGCTGGCCGCCTTTGGCAATGACAAATGAACCATCAGGCGCGAGCCGAAAGCCCATCGGGAACTCGCGGGTCTCCGCAGTTTGCGCGAAGACATTCGAGAAAAGTTCATGCACGTCGGCTTCGCCATTGCCGTCGGTGTCGCGCAGCCGCCAGATGCCGTGGCGATCATGGACAAACATTTCTTCGTCGCGAACACAGATGCCCAAGGGTTCATGCAAGCCCGAAGCGAAACGCCTCCATTTGATTTCGGTGAGATCGCCTCTCAACCCTGAGATGATCCACACATCACCATCCAACGTGGACGCCGCCGCGCGGCCATCGCGGAAAAACGCAATGTCAGCCAGGCGGATGTTACGCTTCCAAGGGTTTTCCAACGGGAGCGGAATGTTGTCCACGACGTAGGCGTCCTTTGCAGACGATAGCGTTCCTCGGGTCGTCACTGTCTGCGGCCAACGCGAGGGCGCTGTCGCCTCGGAATTTGCAACCCTCGGACGATCCCATGTCGTGACGGCCCGGGGCATTCCCATCGCCACCCGAAATTCAATCGGTTTACCTGAAGCCTCCACGCGCACTGCGACGGGACCGTTTGATTTGACATCCACACCAACCAGCCTGGCGAGTCGCTTGTCGGAGGTGTTGTCAGTGTTGAGCACGATGCGAGGACGTTCCTTGCCGAAGGATGGCCGCTGGCCAAGGATCAGCCAAATGGGTTGTTTTACGTTCGTGAGCCGAAACCAGCGTTGCACGACGGGCTTGCCGATTTGCATTTGTGATTCCACCCACTCGCTCACGAAGGCACCCGCGACTTCGTATTCCAGACAGAGACCGGCCTGGGTTAATCGCACTGCTCTGAATCGGCCAGCAGATGGATATATCGGACCGCGTCCGACTTCGCGTTCGTCCGGTCCCGGCTCGCGCGGATCGGTGAGAATGAATTTCTCCGCAGCCTGCCAGCCCGGGTAAATACCACTCACCAACCACGGCGTGCCCAGGATTTTCGGGAGCTGGCCCTGACCATCAGTCGTTTTGTCGAACGGAGCGTGATAAGAAACCTGTGGCAGTGCGTCGGGCGAAACCCCTGCACCAGACCAGACAGCCGTCATTCGGAGCAGGTCAGTGTCGAAACAGGCCCAGCATCCGTTGCCGAGGTTCAAGATCAGACCGCGCGGGGTGAGATTGTTCGTCGGGCAGGGCGGGCCAAGATTGCGCGCATCCAGCGCCGAGGAAAAGAATGGAAAGTTTGTCTCCACGAAATCTGCCCAGACCGGCTGCTCGAACACCGCCGCCGCACAGTTCAGAACCGCCAGCACAATTGTCATGAGGACCAGCTTCCTCCCAGACAAAGCCGGTTTGCAAATGGCGCGAAGTGTAATCATGTCAATCGAGCAATATGGACTTGGCTGCGGGGCACAAAGTGCCTGGACCATCGCCGCTGCAAAGTTTTCCACCAGCGAATAATCCCCTGAAGAACCCGCCGGCGCGCAAATGGACAGTCCGGAATTGATTGCTGCAGGGCTGGAAATTTCAATGCAAACTCAGACTGCTTCTCTGCGCGATACAATGAGCTTCAAACGAACATTTTCCTAGGGTTATTCCGGCTTTGTTGTAGTTCGCCGAGATGGAGGCATGCCCGTCGAGGCGCGGGAGGCGGAATTCCGTCGCCGGGGTTCCGGCCTTGAGTCCGTCGCGCTTGATCTTGCTGCGGGCAGGCGAGCGATTGCCAGGGCGGTTTGCGGCAGCCGGGGCAAGTAGGTTCTGATCCGTTTCGGAGTTTGCGTTGCGCAGTTCAGGCTTCACCGCGGCCAGCGCCAGCAAAGGCTCCTCGCCCAAGGTCAGCACGCTGGCGATTTTTCCGTCGGCATTGATGAGGTAGCCCATCGGCGTGCCCCGCCCTTAATAGGCCTTGGCCGCTTCCGTTTCTCTTTGGAGCAGGACGGGTGAAGTGAGCTTGTGCTCGCTGAAGAATGCGCGGTTCTTGTCTGCGTCGCCGTGGGCGATGAACACGGGGAGAGAATTCCCCGAGACCATTCGCGCATTGGACCCCCTGAACCAATGGAAAATATCGAACATCCAACATCGAATGCCGAAGGGAGCAAGACTTCGCGCGTTCATTGGATGTTCGGCGTAGGATGTTGGATATTCCTGGAGGTTCATGGGTAGCTTCGACCTCCAACTTTGGACGCGCATCGGGGCCATGAACCTGGTAAGGTCGCGTGCGTCCGCGTCTCGGCGCAGCATGACCGCACAGCACTCTGATGCGCCCGCATGGGCAGCTCGTTGGGTAGATTGGTTCCGGCCAGCGACACGCGTATCGATTGGTGAGCCTCGGGGCTTCCCGCTGGAAAGATTTGTTCTTCCTGGTTCCTGGCCGGGCACCGAGCGCGGACACGCTACAAAGGCAAAACTATGACTACTCCTTCCTTGCCCGTCCTGGATCCCACGGCTGCCGCGATTGACGTGGGCAGCGAGCAACTCCATGTCTCCATCGCTGGAGGGCCGCCGAAAATCTTCGGCACCACCACCGGCCAACTCCACGCCCTGCGGGATTGGCTCAAGGAAAACGGCGTCCGCTCGGTGGCCATGGAGGC
>CAZNOE010000003.1:0-45893 GCA_964574525.1 uncultured Bifidobacteriaceae bacterium | reverse complement strand
ACCTCCAATCCCTCATCATTCCTGCCAGTTAATCGGAAAGCCGTGAATAGTGACGTTTGACCAATTGGCGCGATTCTCAAGGGCGGGCTGGGCGCGCCGCGGGCTAAACCGACTGAAAATCGGCGCTCCGGGGCAGTGCCGGGATACAAGGCGGCGGGCGGGCTGGGGCTGGCTCACAGTGAACAAACCTGCTTTGCTTTCACCCGCGCCTTCAATAGGCTGGCATATTCTCACTATGCGCATCGTTGCGGTTCTCGTTGAAAGCTCGACCCAGTATGGGCGGGACCTGCTGCAGGGTATTGCGCGCTACGCGCAGCTCGCCGGCTGGCGGTTGCGTTACGAGCAGGGTGGGCTGAATCGCGCGGAGCCCGCATGGCTGCGCGATTGGAACGGAGACGGGGTGATCACCCGGGCGGGCAGGCTGCGTTTCTCGCCCAAGTTGGCGGCAAAGGGGATCGCGGTCGTCGGCTGCGCCAACGAGCCCGGCAGGCCGACTCCGGACGACGTTCCCGACACTGACAACAAGGCTGTCGGCGTGCTCGCGGCGCAGTATTTCATCGGCAAGGGCTTCCCCCATTTCGCCTTCATCGGCTTCCGTGATGCAGTCTATTCCGTTGAACGGGAACACGGATTCCAGGCGGCGCTAGCGCGGGCCGGCCACAAGCCCGCCCGCGTCCTCGACACCACCCGGGCAGGCGGTCGCTGCGGGGAGGGCGAGGAAGCCGAACGGCAGTTCCTGCTTTCCCTTCCCACCCCCTGCGCCGTCCTGTGCGCCACCGACGAGCGGGCGGCCCAGATCCTCGGACCCGCCCGCGAATGCGGCCGCACCGTTCCCGAGCAACTCTCCATTCTGGGCGTTGACAACGATTCGCTGCTTTGCCAGCTCGCCCATCCCTCGCTCTCGAGCATCGATACCGATGCGGTGGGCATCGGGACGGCCCTGGCTGAGCGGCTCGACCAGTTGATGCGCGGACGCGATCCCGGAGCCGCGCCTCGCATTCAGCCGCTGGGCGTGGTCGAGCGGGTGTCCACCGCCTGGGAAGCCGTGACCGATCCTCATATGATCAAGGCGCTGTCGTTCATTCGGAACACGGCCGGCAGGCGAATCACGGTGGAGGAAGTGGCCCGCACCGCCGGAGTTTGCCGCCGGGCGCTGGAGCACCGGTTCCGTGAGCATTTCCAGACTTCCGTGGCGGCTTTCCTCCGACGGCGGATGGTGGACTCGATCAAGCACCTGTTGCTTCATACCGACTACCCGCTGGAACGGATCGCCGAAATCCTGGGCATCGAGCACCTTCAGCAATTGCATGCCCTTTTCCGGAGGTTGGAGGGAAGGTCGCCGACGAGTTACCGCCGAAATCACCTCCCGGCGTCCAAAGAACCGAAGGCCTGAGCCTGGTTCCCGCAACGCACGGAGCACCCGCACCATCAGGACTTCATCCTTTTGCGCAAACGCGGATGTTTTCTGCGCCTAATCGGATTGCCGGGAGAGGTGGATTCCGGGATCGTGTCGCTCCTGTGGCTGGTGCTGGTCTGGGAATCAGAGGTTGGCCTCCGGCGCACCCCGCGACCAAGCCATCGTAAATGTCGAAAAGCGTAGAATAAAACGAAGAGAACATGCTCACTATTAAACATGCAATAGCCGTCATTCTTGCAATGACCACCCTCCTTCACGCGTACGGTGCGGAAGAACCAGGTTCGGCCCCGATCGGCGCGGGGGTGAAGGGCATCTCGTCTCTAGCGCAGGGCAGCAAGGGGGATGACCGAATCTGGCCCAAGGCGGATCCCAAAGCGGTGAAGGCATGGCAGGACATGCGTTTCGGCATGTTCATCCACTGGGGGCCGGTGACGTTGACGGGGCAGGAACTCAGTTGGTCGCGCGGCACGAAGACGCCGATCGAGGAATACGACCAGATCTACCAGCGATTCAATCCCACGAATTTCAACGCCGACGCCTGGGCGCAGACGGCCAGTGACGCCGGCATGAAGTACCTGATCATCACGACCAAGCACCATGACGGGTTCTGCCTGTGGCCATCCAAGTACACGGACCACCATATCGGCAACACGCCTTTCAAGCGGGATGTGCTCAAGGAACTGGCAGCGGCCTGTCCGCGGCACGACGTGGCGTTCAGCACCTACTACAGCGCGGGGGATTGGTATCACCGCGCGGCGCTCGACGTCGGAGCCGGAGACGCAAAGCCGAATGCCAACCATGAACGCTACATGGTTTATATGCGGAATCAGCTCGAGGAGTTGGTTACGAACTACGGACCGCTGCTGACGATGTGGTTTGATGGCTCGGATTACATCAAGAAGGCGCAAGGTTTTCCGGTGATGCTAGGCCTGCGCGCGCTGCAGCCGAATATTTTGATCAACAACCGCCTGTATTCGGACGGCGCGCCGGGCGGGCGCGAACTAACCCTGCAGCGGACGGTGGGCGACTACAGCACCCCCGAGCAGTTCATCGGTGACTTTGAGCGGGAACGCCCCTGGGAATCCTGCATCACCATCGGCACCCAGTGGTCCTGGAAACCAAACGACCAATTGAAATCGGTCAAGCAGTGCCTCCAGATGCTGCTGCACACGGTGGGCGGCGACGGAAATCTGCTCTTGAACATAGGGCCCATGGCCGACGGGCGCATCGAACCCCGGCAGGTGGAAGAGCTGAAGGAAATGGGCGCCTGGCTGAAGATGTACGGCAGAGGTATCTATGGCACCCGGGGCGGGCCGTTCAAGCCTGGTCACTGGGGTGTCTCGACCTGCAAGGACAACCGGATATTTATCTTCGTCATGCAATGGCCGAAGAAGGGCGCGCTGAAGCTGCCGCCGCTGCCGGTGAAAGTCAGAAGTTCCACTCTATTAAGCGGCGGCGAGCTAAAGCTGGATCAGTCGGATGAAGGAATCTCCATCACGGTGCCCAAGGAGGGCCGCCGTGACATTGCCAGCGTGATTGAGCTTACGGTGGATGGCAAGGCGCTCGACATTCCGCCGGTGGACGTGAAGATGGCGGGAGCCGGTTTCAAGCCGGCAGTTGCGCAGGTGACGCTGGACCGAAGCCGGGTGTCCGCCGGTGATACCGTGCAAGCCACCTACACCTTCCACAGCAGTGGCCCCGCGGCGCAAGATCTGCAGACCTTCGTCCACGTTGTCCGCCCCGACGGGCGCCACATCGGCGCGGATTTTGAACCGGACCTGCCGACCAGTGAATGGCCGGAGGGCGCATTCGTCCGCGAAGGACCGTTCCCCATAGCGGTGCCGGCGGACGCGCAGCCGGGTAAGTACGAAGTGTGGGTGGGCATGTTCTCGTCCGGTGGGGAACGCGTGCAGTTTGACAACGCCGACCGCCTGCGCGGCGACCGCGAGTATTGTGTCGCCGAGTTTGAAGTGATGCCACCTGGCATTGCGACAGTTGAAGAAGCGGCAGTTTTCAAATGGCTGCCTGTGGTCGAGGCCAAGGTGATCACAGCGCCCCTGCCACCGTCGGCGACGGGACTGCAAGAGTTGGAGCGGATCGAAATCTCGGTTTCGCCGAAGGTGCTCAACCCCGTGCTGGAGCCGAAGGTCCATGGGAAGCTCACACTCACCGGCATCTACGCGGACGGCTCCCGACGCGTCCTCAAGCATTCCCAAGCGGTGCTCGAAGCTCGGACCATGGATGCCAGCGGCGGTGTGCAGGTGGTCGCGATCGAAGGCGACCGGGTGGTTGCTCGCGAAGGAGGGCTCGCGACGATTGAAGCGGCCATCCGTCTGCCGGGCAAGCGACTTGTTGCCGCCACGGAGGTGGTGGTGAGGCCGTTCTACCGGGAATATCACCAGAATCTGGTGATGAAGCTTTTCCTGGGCATGGAGGGGGAGCCCGTCGAGCGCCTGGCCAAGTTGAACCTGCCCGAGTTCCGGACGGAAGACCGCGTCATGTGCACCTTGGAGCAAGCCCTCGAAGTGATCCGGAAGACCGACAACCTGACGCGCGGGATTCCCAAGATCATCTATCTCGTCGGCTGGCAGAAGGGTGGGCACGACCACGGCTATCCGGCGTGGGACGAGGTGAACCCCAAACTCAAACGACCTCAGGATGCCACCGCACTGGACAGCCTGCGCTGGCTCATCCGCGAGGGCCGGAAATACAACACAACCGTCAGTCTGCATATCAACATGACGGACGCCTACGAGCAGAGTCCGGTGTGGGACGAATACCTGGCGAAGGATTGCATTTCCAAGGATGAAAACGGCAAGCCCTACTCCCGCACCAGCCAGATCAAGGGAGAGCCGGTTTACACGGTGGTCTATCCCAACGAATGGGCGGCCGGACTGGCCCAGCGGCGGATTGACAAGCTCATCGCGATGATCCCCGAGTTGAAGGAGGGGCACACCATCCACGTTGATGTCTTCATCGCCCAGGACGAGGGAGCCAAGCCGCTCAGCCCGTGGCACGCCAAACCCGAGAACGGCGGATACAGTCCGGAGAGGCTGGTGGAGACCCAGCGCAAGATCTTCCATTACTGGCGCGAGCGCGGGTTCGATGTCACCGGCGAGGGAACCGGTTGGGCCCACCCGCCCGGAGAACACTTCGTCGGCTTGCAGCCGATGTCGTGGTGGTATTCATGGAACCAGATGGCGATTCCGGAATGCCTGGGGGCGAGAGGCCGCACCAGTCGCGACGGCGACGGCGACTTCCGTTTCGGTTCCAGCATGCACGGAGAGGAAATCTGGAAGGAAGACAAGGAGCGGATGCCCGGGTTTCTCGGGATGTTCTGCCGCACCACCCTGCCGTGGTATTTCCTCAGTCGTCACGAACGGGTGAAGTTCGAGAACGAGGCGCTCTATTACAGCGACGGAGTCGTGGCGCGGACTGAAGACGGCAAGAACATCATCCGCAAAGGCGATTTCGTGTTGCGCGAGAACGACAACCTGTTCGTGCCCGCCCTCTGGCGGATGGAGAAGGAGATCATTGCCTATAGCCGTGAAGGTTATGAGAACAAGTCCTGGCTGCTGCCCGAGGACTGGCGCGACATCAAAGGAGTGGATACCTACAGGGTCACCATGGAGGGGTGCGTTCCTATGAAGAAAGGCGTCGAAGCGGCCACCGGCAGGTTGACGCTTTCGCTGCCACCGGACGAGGCCGTGTCGATCGTCCCGGCCGGGACCAGGGTGGCTCACCGATAGCCTAATACTTACCAAAAGGAATCAGATGATGAAGAGAACTTGGAAACAATGCTTCATGTTGACGGGAGTAATCGTGGCGTCCCTTTGGATTCTCGTGCATCGGGCACCCGCCCAGAATGCCGGCCCGGGAGTGGCGGTCGAACCGTTCCCGGCGACTTTCGCCGATCCGGCGGTGCCGCTGCTGCAACTGCCGACGAACTTTCGCGCCCGGCGGACCAATTCGGATATTACGGCAACGAAGGGACATCCCGTCGAAGTTTTCAATGTGCAAGGCGCAGGCTGTGTGCGGCATCTCTGGTTCGTCTTTGGCCAGCAGTATGACTTGGCGGGCATGGATATCGAAATCCTCGTGGACGATACCGCTGAGCCGCAAGTCCGCATGCCTTTCCGCTCGTTTTTCGGCGTGCTGCTGGGCTTTCCGGACTATCACATCGACAGCGCGGGCCTGGCGACGTTTCCGAACTTCACGGTAAAGAACAACGCAAACATTTCGCAGAAGGCGTCACCCGGCTGGAACTCCTATCTGCCGATTCCCTTTTCCAAAAGCTGCCGGATCACGATCTACAGTGAAAATGAAAGACGTGGTGCCGGGACGGTGGATTGGCAGCAGTATCGGGGGCCTGTGGAACTGACGCCGCTGCGGTTTCATGCGCAGCGGAATATCGCGCTGCCCGCACCACCGGCTGCACCGTTCCCCATCGCAACGACCGAGGGAACCGGCTTTCTGGCTGGTTACATCATGGGCTGGCGGCAGCAGGACCATAGCGACATGGTGTTCCACAACAGCGGCGTGCGCCTGCTGATAGATGGCCAGACTGACCCGCATATGATCTGCGGGTGGAACGTGGAGGATGACTTTGGCTTCTCGTGGGGCTTCAATGACTATCAGACCCGCTGGGCCGGCTGTCCCTATCAGGTGAACCGCAGCCCGAATGATCAGGACGGCGTTTACTACCGATTCTTCGGCCCGGACCCGATCCTGTTCCGCTCGTCACTGCTCTTCACCTCCAATAGCCGGCACGATGACTACGAGGCGGTTTCCTATTTCTACAAGGTTCCCGGCTCGAGGGCTCCGCAAGTAACCAGCCCCGGGGAATGGCAAGCCATCGGTTTGTTCCGCGACGGCCATCAATTCGATGTCTTTCAGGCGCCTGCTGATGACCTCGTGAAGCAGCTATCCGCAGCGTCCCTGCCGGATAAGCTCGGCTACGGCGGCACAGACTATGAAGTCCGCACATTCAAGAGCCAGTATGGCTGGGTCCGTCTCGACAACACCTACGTCCAGCGCCCCGGCGTTCCGATGGATGCCCACTCCGCCTACCTCCGCAGCACTCTTCAAAGTGAAACCGACCGAACCGCCTCCCTACGACTCGGCCTGGACAACTGGGCCATCATTTACCTGAACGGCCAAAAGATCGCCACCCTCGACCACGCCG
The DNA here is from genome assembly GCA_964574525.1 of uncultured Bifidobacteriaceae bacterium. Lineage (GTDB taxonomy): Bacteria > Verrucomicrobiota > Verrucomicrobiia > Limisphaerales > JADLHS01 > WYBW01. The sequence continues at coordinate 39,291 of CAZNOE010000003.1, read as the reverse complement.
CCGAGTTCAAGACGGCAAGCATTCCCATCACTCTGAAAAAGGGCGCGAACCCGCTGGTCATCAAGACGAACAACCAGAAGAACCGCGATGCGCTGATCTGGGCGATCAATTGCGTGGTCGAGTAAAGGCGGCGTTCCTGCGCGAAGGGCATTGATTCACAAACCAGGAAAAGTGAATAGCGAATGAGGCGGGACAACAAGCTGATGGCCAGGTTCCGCGACCGGTGCGGAGCGGCAGCGAAAGGGCTGCGCCAGATGGCATGGGTGGCGGCGGTTTGGAGTATGGCCACGGCGACCCTGTGCCCCGCCTACGGTGTGGAAGAGAAGGAGCGGAGGGGACCAGCGACAGTCGTGGACCGGCCGCCGACGGGGGAGCACAATGACCACTACGTCGGCAACCGCGCACCGCTGCAGCCCGACGCTTTGCTGAAACTGCCAGTGGGTTCGATCCGGCCGCGCGGCTGGCTGCGCAAGCAGCTCCGGTTGCAGGCCGACGGTTTTCACGGCCACCTCGGCGAGATCAGCGGGTATCTCAAGAAGGAAGGCAACTCGTGGCTCGATCCGCAGGGCCGGGGCGACCACGGCTGGGAAGAATCGCCATACTGGCTCAAGGGCTATCTGAACTGCGCCTACGTGCTTGGCGATGAGAAGATGATCTCCGAAGCGAAGGTGTGGATCGATGGGGCGATAGCCAGCCAGAAGCCGGATGGGTGGTTTGGCCCGGACGAGGGGCGCAAGGGCATCGAGTCGGACGTGGCGGGTCGCGATGACCTGTGGCCTAACATGATCATGCTCTGCTGCCTGCAAGACTACTACAGCGCTACCGGTGACAAGCGCGTCATCGAGTTGATGACCCGATACTTCAAGTACCTGCACGGCGTGCTCGAGGACAAGTACCTGCTCGGCTGGTGGCCGAAGATGCGCGGCGGGGACAACCTCTCCAGCATCTATTGGCTCTACAACCGCACTGGCGACAAGTGGCTGCTCGAGCTGGCCGAAAAGAACCACCGGCGCACCGCGCGTTGGGATGAGGATATCATCTACGATTGGCACAACGTGAACATCTCCCAGTGCTTCGGCGAGGGTGCCACGTGGTGGCTCCAATCGCATGAGCCCAAGGATCTGCAATCGGCCTACCGCAACTGGGAGAAGGTGCGCGATACTTACGGCCAGGTGCCCGGCGGGATGTTCGGCGGAGACGAGGGCTGCCGGAAGGGCTACGACGATCCGCGGCAATGTATCGAAACCTGCGGCATCGTGGAGAAGATGCATTCCGACGAAAAGCTGATCGCCATCACCGGCGACTTGCTCTGGGCCGACGGCTGCGAGGACGCGGCGTACAACATGCTGCCCGCGGCGCTCACGGCCGACTTCACGGGCGTGCGCTACCTGACGGCCCCCAACCAGGTTGTTTCCGATAGGCAGAATCACAATCCAGGTATCAACAACGTTGGGTCGAAGTTCGACATGAACCCCTGGAGCCACCGTTGCTGCCAGCATAACTGTGGGCAGGGCTGGCCCTATTTCGCCGAGCACCTCTGGTACGCCACGCCGGACAACGGACTGGCCGCCATGTTCTATAACGATTGCACCGTCACCGCGAAGGTGGCCGACGGGAAGACGGTCACCCTCGACCAGGCTACTCATTATCCATTCGATGAGAAAGTGACGCTCACGATTCAAGCCCAGGCGGCGGCCACGTTTCCGCTCTACCTGCGTGTGCCCGGCTGGTGTGAGCGGCCCGCTGTGGCAATCAACGGCAAGCCGGTGACCGTGGAGGCGAAGCCACGCCAGTTCATCGTGATCACGCGCAAGTGGAACAACGGGGACAAGCTGGAGCTGACGCTGCCCATGAAGGTTCGATTTCGTGTCTGGGAGAAGAATCACCACAGCGTGTCGGTGGACCGCGGGCCATTGACTTACTCGCTGAAGATCGGCGAGAACTACGTGCGGTTTGGCGGCAGCGACAGGTGGCCCGCAACGGAGATTTACCCCACCACACCCTGGAACTACGGATTGGTGCTCGACCGGGAGAAACCCGAAGATTCCCGCCTCAAGGTGCATCAGCGTGACTGGCCGGTCGACGACATGCCCTGGACTCAAAAGGGCACCCCGATCCAACTTGAAATGCAGGCCCGGACCATTCCGCAATGGACGCTGGACCAGTATGGCCTGTGCGCGGTGCTGCAGGACAGCCCGGTCAAGTCCAACGAGAAGGAGGAGACGATCACGTTGATCCCGATGGGGGCCGCCCGCTTGCGCATCAGCTCCTTCCCGGTCATTGGGGTTGGGGAAGAGGCTCACGAGTGGAGCAGGCCGTAATCGCGGCTCGGTTTAGCCCTCGTACCTCTGTCTTTGAATTGAAGGCGCTGGCGACTCTGCGTAACCCGTCGAACCCGGGGCGGACTTTTGCGCAAACCCGGATGTTTGCTGCGCAGGGTCGGATTGCCAGGAGCCCCGGCTTATGGGAGCCTTTGCGTTGGCCGAGCCGTTCCGTATTCCGGATGCGGACATTGACAGTCGATGATTATGAAACGTGTTAACCATGTGCCGCACGCACTCGCGTTGCTGTTGGTTGCCGCCCTGGGCAACTTGTCGGCGGCCGAACCGACGACATTCCAGGACCCGAATTTTGCGCTGATCCAGCTCCCCGCACAGTTCAAGGCGCAACGCAACACCACCACGTTCAACCTTGCCCCGAGCCAGAGCCTGGACCTCTTCAACGCGCAAGGTCCGGGCTGCGTGCGTCACCTCTGGCTCAAGCCCGACCCGAAAACCGCGAGCCCCGTGCTGCGCATCTATGCCGATGACGCGGCCACGCCGCGCGTCGCGATGAGCATGCAGAAATTCTTCGGTGTCCTCCTCGGCCTGGACCCGTACCGCCTGGACAGTGCCCCTTTCGAGCACCTGACGAATTCGCTTGGCGCGGGTTACAATTGCTATCTCCCAATGCCGTTCCGGACGTCGTGCCGTATCACCATCGAGGCAACCAACGGGCCCATTGCCGGCGCCTGCATGGTGGACTGGCAGCAGTACGCGGCGGAGACCAACGTGTCGCCCTACCGGTTGCACGCGGCTTACAGTGAGGCCAAGCCGGCGCAAGCCAAGGGAACCTACACCTTGGCGAACATCGCCGGCCGGGGCTTTCTGGCCGGCATCACTCGGGGCATCCGGCAACGCGACTCCAGCGATCTCATTTACCACACCGGCGGCGAGCGGTGGTATATCGACAACGGGACCGCTGATGCTCACGAGATTGACGGGACGAACCTCGAGGATGACTACGGGTTCGTCTGGGGCTTCCAGCAGGTCATGACGCCATGGATCGGCGTGCCGTATTACCGCTTTGGCTCTAATTACGATCAGGACGGGGTCGTTTACCGGTTCTTTGGAACGGATCCCGTGCGGTTCGGTTCGTTGCCGGTCCCGTTCGTAACGGTGGCGAGCCGGGAGGCATTGTCATAACCAAACTGGACGAGCGTGGACGATTGATTGCTCAACGCCACCGCCGTTCGTGGGGAAAAGCAGACCTCAGTCGGCACGGACGCTGACCAGCTGGTGCAGGAAACGCTGATGCGCGCATGTGACGTGTAGGCGTCCGCCGAAATCCCCGGTCGAGGTCACGCCTCCAGATAGACATCCCCGTCCTCGACCTCGAATTTAAGCCCGGCTCCTTTGGCGGCTTCATGGAGCGCGGCGCGCAGCATCACTTTCGGATCGGGACTGACCTCGAGCCGGCGCATCAGGCCTTCGCCCTTTTTGTCGCCGACGGTCAGCGTCAGCTTCAGCCCGCGGCGCTTGCAACTGACTTTGGTGCCATCCGCGAGCGTCACGTTCATCGGCTTGATGTAGGCATCAACGTAATGAACGCCGATGCGGGACCGGTCGGCGAATTTTGGCGGCAGTTTTTCTTCGGCGGCAACGCTTTCCTGGCAGATTTTCAATTTCATATTCCTGGGTTTGTGATTAACGGTGGTTGTATTGATTGACGATGCGACGGATGGCTCGCGTGTGGTCGGGCGTACTGCCGCAGCAGGAGCCGACGATGTTGGCGCCGGCGGTCAAAACGTCCGGGAGGCGTTCCACCATCTCGTCCGGCGTCTGCTTGTAAACCGCCTTGAGATTTTCCAAAACAGGGAGTCCGGCGTTGGGCTGGGCCATCGTGAACAAACTGGAATTCGCCCGGTAATGGCGGATGACCTGTTCGGCCCCATCCATGTCCATGCCGGTGCCGCAGTTCAGCGCCACAACGGCCACGCCTTTTTCCTGGACGTATTCCGCCGCTTGCTCCGGTGAAACACCCATCATCGTCCGAAAAAAAGTTCCGTCGGGCGAACGGTCGTAAGCGAGGGAGCCGATAATGCACGGTGCGCCCGCCGCCTTGGCCGCATCAATGGCCAGTCCCAATTCTTCCAGCGCGGTCTGCGTTTCAATGATGATCGCGTCCACTCCGCCTTCGACGAGCGCTTTCGCCTGTTCCAGGAATGCGGCGCCCACATCTTCCGCCTTCAAATCACCGTAGGGTTCCAAAACCCCGCCCGCCGGCCCGATGTCTCCGAGGACGAAGCCCTCTTTGTCGCCAAAAGCGGCGCGCGCGATCCTTGCACTGGCGCGGTTGAGTTCGGCCAGGTCTTGTGCATGACGATGGCGCGTCAGCATGAGCCGGTTTCCGCCGAAAGTGTTTGTGATGAGACAATCCGCACCGGCTCCCACGTAGTTGCGTTGGATTGCCAGCACGCGTTCGGGGTGCGTGAGATTCCACATCTCGCCGCACGCGCCCTGCTCCAGGCCGGCGAGCATCAACTGCGTGCCCATCGCGCCATCGCACACGAGGCGTCGTTCTTTGAGCGCTTCCTTAAGCGTTTTCTTCATGGTGAGCCAGCCGGTAATGGAGGGTTTGGAGAACGAGTTTCCATTTGTGATTACGATCCGTTTCCTTGCACAGGCAACCGGAGGGAAGAATGTCCGGCGACCATTGCACCGCATCGTCCAGATGGCGGCCGATGATTGGCGGTTGGTTCGCGACCTCCGCGAGATGCCGCTCCGGACTTTCAATAGAGCTGCAGGTGGCTTCAACGCCACTATCTTCCACCGCAGGCGCGCAAGCGGTTTTTGTGATGCGATACCCGCCCGCGGCGCAACCCAACCAAACCGAGAAATCGTACGCCAATGGCGTGCCCATGTTGCTGCAAGTGCTGCCGTGATAACGAAACCGCGCGCGAAGGTCGCCATTCGCAGCCGGTTCGATTTGCAAATATTCCTCGGCCCACCGGCGGAGAGCCTTTTCGCCGATCGAATACCGAAAGCCCCGTTTCAAAGGCACGACGGGTTTGGGGATGCCATTGCGCCTGAGCGGGGCGCCGTCTGGCACCGGTGAACCATCAACGCAATAAGCCGTTTCCCGATACGAAGCGCGGCGATAAGCGCAGGGCGTGTAGCTGCAATGGTGACACGGAATCAATTCCGCCGGTTGCGGCGTCGCTGAATTTTTCGCCGCCAGGCCGAACAACGCCAACTGCGATTTCTTGGGTCGCAACTGGCCCGAAGCCAGCACTTCGAGATGCAACGGAAACGGCTCGCGGCTGCGGCGGAGCAGCGTCAACAACGCGTGTTGATCCTCCAATTCCCACCCCGGATAACCCGGACTGTAGTGCGGGAGCACGACCATTTTCTGATGATCGGCCCAGTCACACAAACGCGCGCCGGTCGTGGTGATCAAATGCTCCACGACGGCGGAAGCATAGACCTCCAGAAAAAAATATTCATCCGGACGGTCTGTCTTCCATCGTTGCTGCGCCTCTTCCTCAGCCTCGACGCCGGCACCCGCTGCGACCAGCACCGCGCCCGCGGCCTTGGCCTTCGTCAAGCGGTCGCGCAGTTCCCGGCTCTTGAATTCAATATTCTCCACCCGCACAGAATTTTCGCCGACCTCAATGGCTTCCGCCTCGTGCGTATGGACCCAGGGTTTTCCGTGCGCGGCGTACCACTCACGCGCCCAGGCGGCGAGTTCGATCACCCGTTCTCCCCATTCCTGACCGGGAGGAAAACCCAGGAGCCGGCCAAACTCACTATCGGTCACGGTGACTTTTGGATTGGGGTCGAAAATTTTCACGCTAAGAAATGGCGGAACTGAATTGACCGAGCGACTCCACCGGCTGGAACTGACAGCCGGCGACAAAGTAATCAAAGAAAGCCAGGTCCGTTTCCAGTTCCACATGAACTGCGGCCCGGACCAAGCGTTCCAGTTGCTCGCGGCGGGTTTGCGAAAGCAGCGCCAGCATCGCGCCTTGCGCCGACATGTTGCCCGCCTGCACGATGCGTGACGGTTCGATGGCCGGCACCAAACCGATTCGCCGCGTCGCCTCAATATCCAGATGCCGCGCAAAGCCGCCCGCAAGATAAAACACTTCCACATCCTCAAACCGCACGCCGTAGTTCTTGAACAGGATGTGCAAGCCCGCCACGTTTGCGCCTTTCGCCTGCGCCAGCTCGCTCACGTCCCGCTCGCGGAAGATGATTTGATGTTTCGCATCCACGACGAAGCCGTCCTCACCGTGCTCGAAACGGCCGAGCGCATTCATCCGATCGGTGCGCAGCAGTTCGCTCAACAGATCCACCAGACCGGAGCCGCAGATGCCTTCGGGTGGCGCGTCCCCGATGACGCGGGTTTCAATCCGGCCATCGTCGAGGAGGGTGATCCGCTCGATGGCGCCCGGCAAGGCCGGCATCCCGCACGCCACTCCGCCGCCCTCGAACGCGGGTCCGGCGGGACAGGAGGCCACCATGATCTTGTGCTTGTTGCCGAGAATGAGTTCGGTGTTTGTGCCGATGTCCATCAGCGCCACGAGCCGTTCTTCGTTCGCCAGGTCCATCGCCAACAGGCAGGCGGCGGCGTCCGCACCCACGTGACCGCTGATGAGCGGCAGGCCATAGACGCGCGCGTCGGGATGGATCGGCAGACGCAACTGGCGCGCTTTGGTTGACAGGCTGGTGGAGGTTCGTTGGCCCGCGAGCAACTCCACTTGAGTCAACGAATGGTAAGGCTTCTGGCCGATGCTGTGAACATTCAGTCCGAAGAACAGATCACGCATTGTGGAATTGCCCGACACAACCAGTTCGTAAATCGTTTGCGGATCAACCGGAAATTCCTCGATGGCGTGCTGAAGGTAGCCGAGCAGCGTGCGTTGCAGCAGCCGGCCCGGGTTGTGCGTATCGAAATGAATCCGCGCCATGATGTCCGAGCCGCCAAAGCGCTGCGGGTTTTCAAACGCGCTCCGCGCCACCAGTTCACCCGACTCCAGATTCATGAGCCGCAACGCCACCGTCGTCGTGCCCAGATCCATCGCCAGGCCGTGGATTGGCCCAGTGGCGCGCGTGAGCGGCTCGCCGTCGAGCAGAATCCATTCGCCGTCGCGCGTCACCGAGGGATCGGGTGCGATGGCAGTCGTGTCCCGCAGGCCGCTGGCATGTTCCTCGATCTGCATCCGACCGCGCCGCATCGTGTGACAGTGCACCGCCCCGGCATCGGCTTTGATGTGACAGCGACACGAGAGCCGGAAATTTTCCTTGAGATATTTTTCCTCCGGAGAAAGTGGCGAGAGCAAATTCATCCCCTCGACCACTTCCACCAGACATTCACGACACTTGCCCTGTTTGTGGCAGGAAGTTGGCACATGAACGCCCAACTGCTCGGCGCAGTCGAAGAGCGATGGCCCGGCAGCAACCTCGAGAGTCTGTGAGTTGATGGTGAGTTGGACAGGCATGCTTGACTCAAGTATATGGCCGAACCGTGCGGAGATGCATCATCATTCTCAAAGCCCCGCGATGGGCGCCGCCGCCGGCGCGGCGAACACCTGGCCATCGAACACGCAAATCTTTTCGCGCCGGAGATTGGTCACGGTTTCCCGAGGATCGTGTCGCGTCAGGATCAGGCGCAGCTTGCGGCCCGGCTCCAGGATGCCGAACGGCTCGTCGAACCCCAGACGCTGCGCGCTGACGCCGGTGGCCGCGTTGAGGACGGCCAGGCTCGACATACCTGCGCGTTCCATCAATTCCAATTCGTAAAGTAATCCCAGGCCGTGCGGCACACCGCACGAGCCGGCATCGCTGCCAGCGATGACTTGCACACCCATCGCCGCAGCGAGCGAAAGACTGCGCGCGTGCTCGTCCAGAATGCGCCGCAGATGGCCCACGACCACTTCATCCCAGCCCATTCGCTGCGCGTGATCCACTTGTGCGTGCACCGGCGCGAAGGTCGGCACCCACGCGATACCTTGGTCGCGCATCCGCGCAAGTTGATCGCGGGTGATGAAGAATCCGTGCTCCACAGAATCCACCCCGCCGTTCAGCGCATTTTCAATCCCCTCCGTTCCCGAGGCATGAGCGAAGGTCTGCCGGCCGCGGCTGCGGGACGCTTTTACGAGGGCAGCGACTTCGGCGAGCGGCATCTGCGGCGGATCGGTCACGCAGCCCAGTTTGAAATTGATGATGCCGGAGACAATAAGTTTGATGCGGTGGGCGCCGGCCGCGATGCGTTCCTCCACGCAGGCTTCGGCGGAAGCGTAGTCCTCGATCGCGCGCGACATGAAGCCACCGTAGCGGCCCCGGTGATGAATCGCGGCCCCGGGGCTGTCAATGTAGGCGGACGCCTCTGCGCGGGTTGCTTGCGCTGAGTCACGAAAAAGTTCAGTGAGCCGTAGGCCAACGCCGTGGCGGTCGCCGGCGTCTCGTACCGCCATGACTCCCAAGCGAACAAGTGTTGCAAGACGCGGCTGAGCGAGCGCCAGCAGGTCGTCGGCAGATTTGGCCAGGTAAAGTTTCCGCTTCACAAAATCAAGTTCGCCGCCCTCCAGAAACAGATGAGCGTGAGCTTCAACCAAGCCGGGCAACACCGTGAACTCCGGCAGATCGTGGTCCGGCGCAAGCTGGCCGGGCTTCAAGAAATCCGTCGGTGGAGGCGTTGCTTCATCGCCGACATGAAGGATCCCATTGTCATCGTAAACGAGATGCGCGCTGCGCATTGGTGTTGAACTGACGCCGTCTAGGAGCGTGCCCACGCGAAGCCACACCGGCCCGCGCGCGGAAGACAGCTTGCGGGAAAGTTCGTGCTCGGAGATTTGAGTGGCTGCTTCAGAGAGCATCGTTACAGATCTCCATGATGCCTTCGGCCTGCCGATAGCCCGCATGTTCCTGCGTCTCGCCGTCCTGCGGCCGGCCGGTTTCCAAGGCGCGACGCAATTGCGCGACGAGAGGATCCTCCGGTTCCAGCGGTTGGGGATTTTTTTCCGGATTTGCGAGCGCCATGTCGAGTCCCGCCTCCGCGGCGAGCGTCAGGTAGGCGCGCTCCAGCCGCACCCGCAGTTCCATCGGCGTGCCCCAGGAGAAATTGGTCAGCCCGACGGAAATGTGGATTCCGGCAAGGTCCGGGTCCTTCCGGATCAGGCGGATCGTATCCAGCCCGATGTTCACCAAGCCGTAAGTGTCCGCGCCGACAGGCGCGAGTCCGGGGTCAACGATGATCTGGTCATTGCGACGACCGGTTTGTTTTCGCAAGAGTTCCACCATCTGGCGCGTGGCTTCATAGGCGTGCGGTGCGCTGAGGCATTGCGCCGTGCCGGTGGGAGTGAACCGCTCCGACGCCATCACGATCACCCACGTGTCGAATTCGCCAACCAGCTCAATCATCTCGTTGAGTTCCTTGCGCGAGGCGGCCAGCGAGTTGATGATCGGCGGACCGCCAATCGAACGATCATAATGCTGCAAGGCGACTTTGTGGTAGCCGACCCACGGATTGTCAAACGAGAGCGGCACGGAAACTTCCGCCTGAATTCCAGGGATCAATTCGGGCAGGAAGGCCAGCATCTCCTCCGGTCGAACCTGAAGATTTTGGGTGCCGTCCAGATTCAGCGTCAGAAAGCTCGCGCCCAGATCAACCTGCACCCGGGCCAGCTTCTGGTAGCCCTTGATGTCGCGATCGAGCCACGCGCGCCGGGCGCGGGCAAAGGAGTGGTTCATCAATTCGCCGATGATTTGTATTCGGGGTGCCGGCATGGTTCTAATCTTTCAAACAGACTTGGGCTTCCTCATCGAGCTTTGCTTTCTGACGTTGAGCAGCTTCCTTCCGCAGTCGAGGATTCTCCGGCTGGTTCGGCGATGGTTGTTTTGGTTCGGGTGGGTTGCCCCCATTCGCGCGTGGCCGGGCAAGGTGATCTCTTTGCAGGTAGGTGTTGGCCCAACTCGACGTTCCGCGCAGTCCTTGATCCTGAATGACGGGGGCGTGGGCGAGCAACTCCTGCTCGGTGCCTTCGTATTTGCTCCGGTCGTAGGCGCGACTCCAGATGCAATCAAAGTCATCCACCTCGCATTTGCCGTCGCGCGTGCCACCGCACGGACCGTTGCGTTGATTTTTCGCGCAGGCGGACTCCGGACACAAATAGCCGATTTCGGGCAGGGAGCAATCCCCGCAGTCCTTGCAACCGAACATCGCGGCTTTGCTCGCGTGCTCGATCATGCGCAGGAGTTTCGGTCCTTGGGTGGTGTCCGAAGCGTTCTGAAAAATCTTCACTCCGACGTTGTGCAAACCCCGGCCCGGCGTGAACAGCCGATCGTGCATCCACTTGGAAAGGCGATAGTTGACTGTCACATGCCGGGAAGGGCGACGGTCGCGCAGCGATTGCTCGTACTCCGGATTCAAACGGAGCGGGTCCGCCAGGCCGGTCGCCGGGTCTTCGGCCAGAAGGAAAAACTCGCCAGGCCGCGAAAAGCGGATTTCTTTGGCGAACTGTTTCCAATCATCCATCGCAAATGTTTTCTCGATTTCAGAAATCAATTCCAAATCACCCAAACAATGAACGCCGCCAAAATAGACTCCCCGATAACCCAACCCCCGATAAACGGCACTCTGCTTGGCCGCCAGTTCGAGGAAGAAGGCCCGGCCCCGGTCGGGCGACTGCGCCCGTCGCCGGCAAAGCGCGGCGAGTTCCGCCGAAATGACAACGCCGGGAATTTTCTGTTGGTGAAAAAATTCCACCACGCGATGGTTGAGCAGATAGACGTTGCCGATCAGGGGCACGTGGGCCAGTTCGCGTCGCCGCAGGTAAAGCAGCAACTCGTGGATTTTGCGCGAATCAAAGCCGATCTGATTGATGATGAAGCGGGCGCCGTTCGCGATCTTTTTCTCCAGCTTCAGATATTGGGGGACGACCTCGTTTTCGTGGAGCTTGAAATTGGTGACGACCGCACCGAGGAAGAACTGGGTCTTGCCGAGCTGGCGCGACGGGTTTTCGCCGCAGTTTTTCCGCACGCCCAGTCCGTTGTTCATCTCGCGGAGCATCGAGAGCAACGCCACCGAATCAATGTCGAACACCGGCTTGGCCTGGCCTTCGTGACCGGCAACGGGATAATCGCCGGTCAGCGCCAGAATGTTGTGAAAGCCCTCACTGGCGAGCTGCCAGGCTTCGCGCTCAAGACCGTTGCGGTTGAAATCCTTGCAAGAAAGATGAATGACCACCTCTTTTCCCGCGTAGATGCTCGGCTTGCCCAGCGCCATTGGGCCCATCATTGGATTGCCGCCGGCATTGTCGGTGATGGAAACCCAGTCCACCCACGGGCAGTCCACGAGGTCTTGCGCAAATCGGCGGACTCGCAGCGCCGACTCCTCGGCCATCGTGCCGCGCGTCGAAACCAGTTCAACCCCGTAGAGGAACTGCCCGTCGCGGAGCATTTTTTCCGCTAGCGATTGCATATTGCTTCAGCACAAACCGAGTTGGGCTTCCAATTCCCGCTTTAGTGCGGCGGCCACTTCCTGGGCCGAACCCGCGCGTTCCTGCGGTTCGCTCCAATGCCACTGTTGCAGGTAGGCATCGGGATCCGTCAGGCCGTCTTTCACGGCCGCAGCGTCAATGAGTTCCTGCGCGCGCCGATCCAACTCCAGGCTGACCTCATCTCCCCCGTGTTCGACGCGCACCTGGGCCGGCAACGACTTCCATGACAGGATTTGATAAGTGGCCATGGCTGGTTTAAGCAGCCGCAATCTGGGCTGGTGGCGTCTTTTTCTGCTCGACGAGTTCCTTGAATTTACCAACTGCTGATGACGCGTCTGAACCGTACGCATCCGCACCAATTTCATCGGCGAACATCTGGCTCACAGGGGCGCCGCCGACCGCCATCGCCACGTGATCCAACTGGGCTGCTTTGAAACCATCAATCACATTTTTCATATAGCCCATCGTGGTGGTCAGCAGCGCGCTCATGCCGACGATGTCCGCATTGTGTTCCTTCGCGGCGGCGAGAAAGTTTTCCACCGGTTGATCCACTCCCAGATCAACGACTTTGAAGCCCGCGCCTTCCGACATCATGCACACGAGGTTCTTGCCAATGTCGTGCAAATCACCCTTCACGGTGCCCATGACCAGCACGCCGGCGGAAGAGGTGTTGCCGCCGGCCGTCAACAGCGGCTTCAATACCGCGAGGCCCGCTTTCATTGCCCGCGCGGCAATCAGCACCTCGGGCACGTAGAGCACCATGCGTTTGAAGTCCTCGCCCACGACACTCATGCCGGCGATCAAACCTTCGTTCAGCACTTCCTCCACGGGGAAACCGTCCGCGATTGCCTTCTCGGTCATTTCCAGAATCTCCTTGGCCTTGCCCTCGTAGAGCAACTGGTTCATCAAAGCGTAATCAGGCATGATTTAGTCCTTTCATAGGGTGACGCGAATTCATGGCTGTACTGGATTGGCTGCGTACTTGTCGGAGATCTTTTCGCACAGATCAATCAACTCGTGGATGCGTTGATCCGGCACGCCCCGGTCAATGTCGGCGAACACCATATCGCAAGGGCCGTATTCACGGGCGACGCGATCAAGATCGTTGGTGAGCTGTTCGAGGGTTTTCTCCTTCACCTCCATCGGCGTGTACATCAACGCACGGCGCGCGTTGGGGAACGCCGCCCGCGCCTGGACGAGATCCGATTCCAACCCCATGTCAACATAGGCCACATCGCGCAGTTTGGCGTAATGCTCGACGTAGGGATCCGCGTTCCACGCGCAGTTGTGGACGCCGATCATGCTGAAGGCTTCGGCGAGGCGGCTGTCATAAGGCAGCACGAATTCCTCGTACTGGCCGGGCGAAAGGAGGTTGACCAGGCAGTTGCTGATCGTCACATGGGTCAATTCCACTCCTGACGCCTTTTGCCGCTCATAGAGCCGGTGAATGCCGTCAATCATCGTCTGCGTCACGCATTCGAAGATGTGTTTAACGCGGTCGGGTTCGCTGATCATGTCGGGGAACAATTCTTCTCCGCGCAAGCGATAGGAGTTGTTGACCACGCCCTGCCAGTTCATAAAGCCAACGATCTTCCCATTCTCTTTCGCGATCCATTCGACCTGATTCATGAACTGATCCCAGTATGGATTCTTGTCCAGATCCGGCGGCTGAAGTTTGCCAGCCATATCGTCGCTGAGAAACTGACCGTGCTGGCTCCACGGCCAATCAATCTCTTGAAATTTGATCGGCACGCCGTAAACGCCGGGAATGAGCAGCGCGCCGTAGGTTCCGGTCAGGAGATCGAGCGGTTGATCGGAGTCCTGAAGGATTCCCATGTCCGCGCGATTGCCGAACCGCCGTTTGGTTTCCTTGTCCATGGCGACGATGGTGTCGCGGCGGTGAGCCGGATCGGTGTGCCATTGGTCTCCAAACGTGACTCCCACCGCGTCGTTATACCATCGTGGCGTGAAGCCGATCTCCGGACGGAGAAACGGCTCGTTGCCCGTGGCGGGCCGCCGCGTGGCCGGCGCGGCGTGCGCGATGTAGCTAAGTAACTGTTTATTGGCTGACATAAATTCATGCACCCACCTGGCTTTAACCAGCCAATGGCTGCTTGCATGGCGAAGAAACTAATCCCATCAGTCCCCGGGCAACATGGGAAAAGCGGCAAATCCTTTGCGGAAAGTGATTAGAAGCCTGCGGGTTCTTGACAAGTGAACGGGAGAACTGCTGGACTGCAAACCGGTTTAATTACCTGAATAACATGGCGACTCCGAACTTAACTCAGCCTGCTATGCAACCCTTCGTCCGCGGGCTGACCTTGATACTCTTGCTCGCAGCGCTGCCAGCCCCGAGCCGGGCGGCGCCGGCGAATCCCGCCGCCCCGCAGCCGAGTGACGCGGGGCGGAAGCTCGCTGAAACCAAGATTCCACCCGCCGAGCCGTGGCGCGAAATGAATTACGGCCCGTTTCTCACCGCCACGATTGAAGCGCCACAGCCCAAGGCCAACCTGACCATGAAGGGCCTGATGATTTGTCTGGATACCAATTCCCAGACCTACGCGCTCTTCGACACGGACCTGTTGCGTTTTTCTGCGGTATGGACTGGAGGGGCAATTAATTGGAACAACATTCTCTTCGACGGCAAGCACGGCAAACATTCCTCCATTGTCGGCACGCAACTGTTGGCCAACCCTCCCAAACCGGGCTGGGCCAAGAGCGGCAACTTCGACGACCCACGAGCACTTCCGTACGGACCGCTCGCGCACGACAACGCTCGTTATCGTGGCCTCTATCTTCACGGCCATCAGGTGGTCCTTTCCTACAAAGTCGGGGACACGGGCGTGTTGGAATTACCGGGCGGGGAAACGGGCCAGGACTTGTGGGCCTTCACCCGAACTTTGGAAATTGATCCTTCGGCAAGCCCGCTCCTTCTCCAAGTCTGCGCGCAGGAGGGATCCTCCAGTACACTGCTTAACGCCAAGTCGCTGCGCGCAGTGGCCGGGGGGCCCGCCGCGTCGGGCAACATCGCGCTGCTGAGTTCGGATGCCTCGCCCGAAATCACCGTCGTGGCTTGCGCGGGCGCATTGGCGGGCGATCAATTCGCGCTCGATGGCGCCGGAAATATCCGTCTCAAGCTGGCCCCCGCTTCTAAAACCACCCGCCGCAAGCTGCTGCTCTGGCGTGGAACTAAAGCAGACCTGCCCAAATTCGCCGCGATGGCAGCACGTAGCGCCGCGCCGACAAACCTTCAGCCGTTGACTCGTGGCGGCCCGGGGCGCTGGCCGGAGAAACTCGTGACCAAGGGCGAAGCCGGCAAAAATACCGCCGCCTATGTGATTGATCAGATCACGGCCCCAACCGATAACCCGTGGAAAGCACGGATGCGCTTCGGCGGCTTTGATTTCTTCGAGGGCGGGCGGCGGGCGGCGATTTGCACGTGGGACGGCGATGTGTGGGTGGTTGATGGCCTCGACGATTCGCTGGGACAACTCTCCTGGCAACGCATCGCCACAGGCTTGTTCCAGCCGTTGGGATTGAAAATTGTTCGCGGCGAGATTTATGTCTGCGGCCGCGACCAGATCACGCGTCTGCACGATTTGAACGGTGACGGTGAAACCGACTTTTACGAAAACTTCAACAACGACCATCAAGTCACGGAACATTTCCATGAGTTCGCCATGGACCTCCAGACCGACCCGGCCGGGAATTTCTACTACGCCAAAGGCGGCCGTCATGCGCTGGACTCGGTGGTCCCCCAGCACGGAACGCTGTTGAAAGTCTCGCCGGACGGCAAAACCACCGAGTTTGTCTGCAACGGATTTCGCGCGCCGAACGGAGTGGGCTTGAGTCCGAAGGGTGAGATCGCCGTCAGCGACCAGGAAGGACATTGGACACCGGCCAATCGCATCAACCTCGTGCAGCCGGGCGGCTTTTACGGTTACATGTGGTCTTACCACCGCGGCCCGCAGCCCACGACGTACGATCCGCCGCTCTGTTGGATCTGGCCGAAGACCGATCGTTCACCCGCCGAGCAATTGTGGGTGACGAGCGACAAGTGGGGACCGTTCAAGGATCAGATGATCTCCTCGTCGTATGGCATGGGCGCCTTGTACCTCGTGCCGTACGAAATGATCAACGGCGTCCCGCAGGGCGGCGTGGTGAAATTTCCGTTGGACTTTCCAACGGGCATCATGCGGTCACGCTTTCATCCTCGCGACGGCCAGTTATACGTGTGCGGTTTGTTTGGCTGGAGTTCCAACAAATCGCTGCCGGGCGCGTTTTACCGCGTGCGCTACACGGGCCAGAAAATTTATCTGCCGCGCGATTTCCACATCGAAAAACAAGGTATCGCCGTCACGTTTGCCGAACCCCTGGACAAAGCCTCCGCCGAGGACTTCGGCAACTATGCCATCGAGCAGTGGAACTATGATTATCACGAGCCCTATGGCTCCAAGGATTACAAGCCCTCGCAACCCGGGCAGATCGGCCACGATGCCCTGCTGGTCGAATCCGCCATGTTGCTCGATGATGGCCGCACCGTTTTTCTCGCCATCAAGGACCTCAAGCCCGTCATGCAAATGCAGATCCAGATTTCGCTCAAAGCTGCGGACGGCAAACTGATTCAATCAACCATTTTCAACACCATCAACGCGATTGGGCCGGATCGTTTGGTGCCGAAGAATCTGCCCAAGGGGGCCGGCATTGGCCGCGTGAACAAAACTGCGGAGAGCCGCTTCCTGCCGGGCGTCAATGTCCGCTTCACGTCCACCGGCCAGCCAGAATTTCTCGATGCGCGTCGCGACCGCATGGTCGCCCTGCAAGTCCAGTCCGGCGAACCGGCCACCGCGTTTCTGAAGCGAGGGCCGTTCAGCGCCGCGTTCGACGGGTTGTTGCGCACGCCGTTGAGTTCCGAATTCAAGTTCAGTGTCCGCGGAAACGGGCGCGTGAAGTTGACCATCAACGGCGAGCTCGTGCTGGCCGGCGAAGGCGAGCTTTCACAGATTTCGCCCACGCCTGCCTCACTGCGACAAGGTTACAACCGGATTGACCTGCAATACGATTCACCGACAAACGGCGACGCTGCCGTCCGCCTCTACTGGGAGGGCAACGACTTCACGGCCGAACCCGTTCCGCCAGCGAATCTCTTCTGCAACCCCGATGGTTTGGTTCGCGCGCGGGAATCGCTGCGGCTCGGACGCGAGCTTTTTTCCGAGCGCAACTGCGCCAAATGTCACCAGGTTCCGATCAAGAAGGGTGAACACGATGTCATGCCGGAACTTCAGCGCGACGTGCCGTTGTTGACGGGCGTGGGAAGTCGGTTGACGCGCGAGTGGATTTTCCACTGGTTGCTGGAGCCAGCGCGTGTGCGCAGCCAGGTGACCATGCCACGCCTGCTGCATGAAAGCGGTGGAGCGACCAACCGCCAGGCCGCGGCGGACCTCGCGGCGTATCTCGGAACTTTGACGGGCGGCGATGCGACGCAGCCTAAGCTCGAAAACAACGTGACGGAAGGACAAGCGCTGTTTTCGAGCCTGGGCTGCGTCGGTTGCCACACCCTCGACACACCGGCGGGCAAGGATGCCGAAGGCCGGACCTCGCTGCATTTCGTGAACGCAAAGTTTCAGCCGGGCGCGCTGAAGGAATTTCTTCGCGCGCCGGCGCAGCACTACGCATGGACTCGCATGCCGGATTTCCGGCTGACGGACGACGAAGCTGCCGCGCTCGCGTCGTATCTGGGCGCAAACGCCGCCGGCCGCCTCGCGCAGGCGACGGAACTCAGTCATGCGGATGCCCGGCGCGGTGCGGCATTGTTCGGCGAGTTGCGTTGCGCGAACTGTCACTCGGGCGCCGACCAACCCGCCAGCGATCAGAAAATCGCGGTGAACATTTTCAAGAATCCTCGAAGCGCGGGGTGTCTTGGTGAACATGACAAGAGTGCCGCCCCGGATTTCAGGTTTTCGCCAGCCGAGCAGCAGGCGTTGCTTGCGTTTCTCGGCACAGGTGGAGATTCCCTGAAGCAGGACGCGCGGACGGAATTTGCGCAACGAACAATCGCAACCTTGAATTGCACCGTCTGCCACAGCCGCGACGGACAAAACAGCCGGTGGCAATCCGATGAGCGTCTGCAAGCCGCGAACCAGGAGGATGAGCCTGGCAAGTCCGTCCCTGCCCCCGTCCCTTCGCTTACCTGGGCCGGGGAAAAGCTCAAGGGCCAATGGCTGCAGAAACTTTTCGCCGGCGAACTGCCGGCGCGCTCGCGTCCTTGGATGAAGCAACGCATGCCGGTATTTGCTTCCCGGGCCGCGCCGTTGGCCAGAGGCTTGGCCGCCGAACACGGCGTCGTTTGGAACACTGCCGTCGAGCCGCCGCCGGATTCGCCACTGACCGAGATCGGTCACCGTCTCACGCTCGCTGAGAACGGCTTCAACTGCATCCAGTGTCACGGCGTTGGCACGCAAGCACCGGTCGCCGCGTTCGACAATCAGGGCGTCAACTTCGCCATGGTGAAAGACCGGTTGCGCTACGAGTATTATCAGCGCTGGGTACTGAATCCCCTTCGCGTCGAGCCTGGTTCGAAGATGCCGCAGTTCTCCGCCGACCAAACCACCACGCCCATCGCGACCGTGCTCGACGGCGACGCGCGCAAACAATTCGATGCGATCTGGCACTACCTGCAAGCGGTGCCGGATAATCCCCAAAAAAGTTCACCCTGACCGACTCCGAGACTCCATGGCCGTGAGCCCAAAAACGCTTACGGAAAAACCTCTGAATTATACATGAAAACAACGACCTTCAAAACCATCGCGATCGCTTCAGGCATGCTGACGTTTGTTGCCGCAAAAATTTCCGCGGGCGAACCGGGCATCGTCCACAGCGAATTCATTTACGAAACGGCGCCGTTCCCCAGTTGTCACGCTTCGACCATCGCTGAAACCAAGGGCGGGCTTATCGCCGCGTGGTTTGGCGGAACCGGGGAAGGAAACCCTGATGTCGGCATCTGGCTTTCCCGCCAGCAGGACGGCAAGTGGACCGCGCCGGTGGAAGTTGCCAACGGCGTGGAATCGCCGGAAAAGCGTTATCCTTGCTGGAATCCGGTATTGTTCCAGCCGAAGAGCGGAGCACTGATGTTGTTTTACAAGGTCGGACCTGATCCCAAGAGTTGGTGGGGGATGTTGATGACTTCCGAAGATGGTGGCAAAAGCTGGTCCAAGTCCCGCCGACTGCCCGACGGCATCGTGGGTCCAATCAAGAACAAACCGGTGCAACTCGCCAACGGCGACATCCTTGCCGGTTCGAGCACCGAGCACGCCGGTTGGCGCGTGCATTTCGAGCGCACGACCGACGCTGGAAAGACCTGGCAGAAAACCGAGCCGGTGAACGATGGCAAGGAGTTTGGCGCGATCCAGCCAAGCATTCTGTTTCACAAGAACGGCAAACTCCAGGCGATCGGGCGGACGCGGCAGAAACAAATCTTTCAGATCTGGTCTGAAGACGGTGGCAAGACTTGGGGCAAAATGACCGCGACCATGCTACCCAATCCGAATGCAGGCACCGATGCCGTGACCCTCAAAGATGGACACCATCTGGTGGTTTACAACCACACGGCGAAGGGCCGCTCACCGCTGAATGTCGCCGTTTCAAGCGACGGCAAGGAATGGCAGGCCGCCCTCGTGCTAGAAAGCGAACCGGGGGAATACAGTTACCCTGCGGTAATCCAGACGAGTGACGGCCTCGTCCACACGACTTATACTTGGAAGCGTCAGCGCGTGAAATACGTGGTGCTCGACCCAACGAAGCTGAAGTTGCGCGCAATGCCAAACGGCGAGTGGCCGAAATGATCCGATTGTTTCACAGCACCGCAGTCGCGGTGAAAATCCAGCTTTTCTTCTTGGGGCTGTGCATGGCCGCACTCCCCGCATGGGGTGGAGTGGACTTTTCCGCTTTCTCATCGCCGGTCGTGTTCAAAGGCGACGCTGTCACGGCGTTTCGTGATCCTGCTGCGGTTTATCACGATGGGGTGTTCCATCTTTACTTCACGCTCGTGAAGACCGAGCCGGACGGGAAAAATTTTTCTTACACCGCTTGGAGCAAGAACACCAACCTCGCTCACTGGACTGAGCCGAAAATCTTCACGCCGCGCGATCGCAACCTGAACTTCTGCAGCCCGGGCAACGTCATCCGTTTCAACAATCAGTGGGTGCTCTGCCTGCAAACCTACCCGCGTCCGAAAGGCGAAAAGTACGGCAACAAGGACTGCCGCGTCTGGATCATGAGAAGTGACGACCTCGAGAACTGGGGGCCGCCCGAACGGCTGATGGTCAAAGGCCCGGAGGTGCCGGTGGAAAAAATGGGGCGGCTGATAGATCCCTATCTGGTCGAAGACAAGGACAAACCCGGCAAGTGGTGGTGTTTGTCCACCGAAGAACGTCCACGGCGAATATCCCCGCATGCCGATGCGGCATGATCAATGGCTCTTTTAGCCCCGGAGTAGCGGTCCTTACGTTTGGCGAAAATCGCATTGTTTTTGTCGGCAATCGAATGGAAACGTGGGGCAGCGGGGGCGCACAATGGACGCACGGCTGAGACAGTGACTTGGCGCGAACTCAAGGTTTGCCAGGCTGCTGGCGGAATCCCGTCCGCCGGCAGCTTTGTGTTTGTGCAAACGTGAAATTCAAACCAGGCTCCAGTAAAATGAAAACGAAGTGTCAGAAAGGCTTTACATTGATCGAACTGCTGGTGGTGATCGCCATCATCGCAATGCTTGCCGCCATGCTGCTGCCGGCTTTGGCCAAAGCCAAGGAAAAGGCCAAGCGCACCCAATGCCTCAGCCAGATGCGCCAGGTTGGACTTGCGTACAGCATGTACAACGACACCAGTGCTGGCCGGTTGCCAACGGCGCATAATGTGCCTTACTTTGGCGATCCAAACGCGCCGGACAACGTCTTGAAGGTTTTGATGCCGTACCTCGGTAGTAAGGTGGATGGCCTCAGTAGCACACGCGTGTATGCCTGCCCGTCACTGAAACCCTCGGACAACTTTCCACCCACGATAACCAGTGATGCCGGACTCTTCCCGAGTCAGTTTGTGATCGACCGGAAGCTGAATAACATCCGCAACCCCGCTGGCACGGTCGTCATCCAGGAATCCAACGTCCGCTCCGCGCTCTACCTGACCGAACCGGAAGGCGGTCTCTATGCGGACCCGCCTCGCGACTGGTACACCCAGTGGCACACGTGGGGTGACACCACAAAAGTCGAATATATGTCTAATGCTCACGAGCAAGGCGGAAACCTGGTGTTTTGCGATGGCCATGCGAAATACTCCAAGTACAAAGCCCTCACCAGCTTGGATTTCGGTCTGGTGAGCGCATCAACCGGTAAGCCTGTGCCGTGGATGGCTTCCGAATCCAGTTCGCGTGATCAGTACATACCCTATTGACGCGAATTGAATTTTGGACGAACGGCGGCAAAGCTAATAGATATCATGCGATTTTTGTTGAAGATGATTCTGGTAAGCGCAGCGGTGGCGGCCATGCTCGCCAGCACCGGTTGCGGTAAGAAACAGGCCAGTACGGTTCAAGTTACCCAGGAGCTGCGGAGAAATTTCAAAGGGGCCGAACCGCAGGCGCAACAGGCCGTGGCGCAGGCGGCTGCCGCCATTAATGCAGCGGCGGCCAGCGCGGATATTGGGGCCCGGCGCACCCAGTACATTCAAGCGATGCAGCCGCTGGCCACCGTCGTTGGGCAAGGCAACCTCTCCAAAGAACAGGTCAAGGCTGTGCATCAGGTGTTCCTGCAAGTACACCGGGCGGCGCAGCAAAACCCAACCCTGAACAACAAAGATTTTTATCAAGCCCAGGCCGCCTTGGCCAATCAGCTTTACCGGGCCGGAGTGCGGCCTTGAGCGTGCCGTTCTTTCCTCTAACCGTTGTGGCTGGAATTGTCCGTGACCAGCGCCTTGGAGCTTGTCGAGCGAGTTTACCCCGGCCGTAAAGAACAGTACCTATGCATATCCTTCGATGTGTCCTTTCGATTGCGGGTCTCTGCCTGGCAATGCCAAGCCGCGCCGAGACCGTGGCCTTGTGGATGTTCGACGAACCAGCCGGCGTCTATCCCAGCACCACCTTGGGGGACAATGGTCCCAATGACTACACGATAGTGCTCGGGCGAGGGGCACAAATTGTCGAGGGGAAATTCGGCCAGGCGCTCCAGCCTTCGACGCCGTTGCCGCTCACGCTCCGGGGTGGGAGTGCGCTCTTTGGCCTGAAGCCAACGCCAAGGCAGCCTGGTCGGACCGTCGAGCCGTTGACTTGGGAGACGGCGAACTTTGCCGCGCTGCTGACGAGCGGCGAAAGGCACTTGCGACACATGGAGTTCGCCAATGCGTCGGATACGCGGCTGAACCTGGGGGCTTTTGACTGGACGGTCGAGTTCTGGCTGGCCACTCCGAGTGGAGCAACGGGCGAAGGGGTGTTGTTTGAGCTTGGGGCAGGGCCGCGGGGAGAGAACGACCACGTGACCCGTTTGAGCCTTAGGCCGGGCGAGGCTGCCTTCACCTTCCTCAATCAGGCATCAGGTACGACACTCGTCATTCCGACCGACCCAGCGGGCTTGCAGTCGAATCAATGGCATCACTTCGCTTTTGTTTATGCTGCGGGCGGCGGTCAACTGCGCCACTACGTGGACGGCGCGTTACAGACTCTGCCGGCCCCGGCTCAAATCAAGGCGCTTGAACACGGCGACGAGGCCTATCTCTCCATTGGGCGGGACGGATTGTGGGGCCGGCCGTTGACGGGGCGTCTGGACGAACTTCGGTTTTCCACGGGCCTCGTTTACACGGGACCATTCACCCCGCCGGCCAGCTTTTCCCGGACTTGGAATACGAAGCGCCCCGAGATGGCACTCCAAGCCGGTCCGCCCCTGCTCTTCTCCGCGAAAGCCGGCCAGGCCAGGGTGCTGGAACTCGGCTCGCGTAAACATCTGTTCATCGACGACGCCTTGGTGGCGCGCTCCGAAAACGTGACATTCCAGGTCAATCCGCCCTCGACGTCACACCGGGTTCGTGAAAATGTCAGCGGGCATACGAGCATCGTCGAAGATGAGAACGGGTTGCTGCGTATCTACTGCCAGGGCCCCGACGACAGCCTGGCGGTGTTAACCTCTCGCGACGGTTTGAACTGGGAGCAACCCGACCTGGGTCGGGGCGAGTTTAAGGGCTTGCGCAATGTGGTCATTCGCGATGGCGTCGGCTGGGGCAGCGTCTTCCTGGATCCCAATGCCCCGCCTGCCGAGCGCTGGAAATACGTGAGCGGCCGCCGCGGCCAGACCATTTACCTCTATTACTCGGCCGACGGCTGGCAGTTCACCCGGAGCGAAGCGACCGTGATCCCGATGGCCGCTGGGTCACAGTCCACGATTTTCTACGACGACCAGCGCCAGGTGTATGTGGGCCATCACCGGAGCGATTATGGCCTGGATGCATTCGGGGGAACCCGCCGCATGTTCATGCTGATTGAGATCAAAGACCTGATGCAGCCCTGGCCCTTCCAGCCAGTATCGCCACAGCGCACGCGCGAGATCGCCCGCACCCTGCCCATCCAGAACGAAAAATTGGACCCGTGGTATTTGGACAATGGTCCCCTCTCGCCCGGCGGCCTCGGTGTCGAATACCCGCTCGCCTTTGCGCCCGATGCCAAGTTGGACCCACCAGGAACCGACATCTACGTGCCCAAGGCCATCAAGTATCCGTGGGCTCCGGACACTTATGTCGCGTTCCCGACGGTGTTCTTTCACTATCAGGGGCCTGAGGCGCGCGCCGCCCTGGGGCCGCTCCGCGGCGATGGCCCCACCGAGTGCCAGCTCGCCGTCAGTCGCGACGGGTTGAACTGGAAACGCCTGCGCCGGCCAGCCTATATCGGGATCGGTCAACACGACGGACAGGATCTCAAGATGATCTACACGACTTATAACCTGGTGCGCCGCGGACAAGAGCTCTGGCAATATTTCCTCGGGAAGGCGGATTACCACGGCTCGAAGGCAAAGAGCGATGCCCGCTGGGATCTATATCGAGTGCAGCAGCGGCTCGACGGCTTCGTCTCAGCCGATACGCCGTACACCGGAGGTCAGTTGGTTAGCCGACCCTTCCGGTTCCAAGGCAGCCGGTTCAAGCTGAACATCAACACGGGCGCGACCGGGTACGCGCAAGTCGGGTTCCTGGATGAAGCCGGCCAGCCGATTCGGGGGTTCTCCACCGAGGATTGCATTTACATCAACGGCAACGCCGTCGAATACGAGGTGGAATGGCTGCGGCAAGGCAAGGATGTCTCGGCTTTGGCCGGCCGGACCGTACAATTGATCTTCAACCTGCGGGGCACGAAACTCTACGCGTTGCAGTTCACGACGCCAACCCCGGCGAGTCCATGAGTAAAACAAAATGCATCCTCCAAATAATCTGCGCCTTGCATTTCACGATGATCGTACCGGCGAGTGCGCAGACCACCGGCCCCGCGAGCCCGCTGGCAACCAACGGTGCCACCATCAACTTTGGAGCGTTCACCTCGCCCATCCTGTTCAAAGGCGACGCGGTGACGGCCTATCGCGATCCCGCGGCGGTCTATCACAAGGGGGAGTTCCATCTATATTTCACTCTCGTGAAGACAGAACCTGACGGGAAAATCTTTTCCTACACCGCCTGGAGCAAGAGCGCCAACTTAGCTCACTGGACGGAGCCGAGAATCTTCACGCCGCGCGATCACGGCCTGAACTTCTGCGCTCCGGGCAACATCATTCGCTTCCGCGATCAGTGGGTGCTTTGTCTGCAAACCTACCCGCGTCCGAAAGGCGAAAAGTACGGCAACAGAGATTGCCGCGTCTGGATCATGCGAAGTAACGACCTCGAGAACTGGGGGCCGCCCGAGCGGCTGATGGTCAAAGGCCCGGAAGTGCCGGTGGAAAAGATGGGGCGGCTGATTGATCCTTATTTTGGTCGAGGACAAGGACAAGCCCGGCAAGTGGTGGTGTTTTTTCGACGACAACGCCGCGAACATGTCCTGCTCCGACGACCTCAAAACATGGACCTACTTCAACCGCATCCCCAGTGGCGAGAACCCGTGCGTGCTCGTCGAAAACGGCGAGTACGTGCTGTTCCACTCACCGCACAACGGTATCGGGATCAAGCGTTCGCGCGACCTCCGCGACTGGCGCGACGACGGCTTGCTCACGCTTGGCCAGGCGGATTGGCCCTGGGCGCAGGGACGTTTGACGGCGGGCTTTGTTCTCGATCTGCGCAATGCTCCGGGCCTGGGCAAGGCAATCATGTTCTTCCACGGCTCGGAGTTTCCCGAGAAGGATGCGCGCGGCGGCTTCGACAATTTTGCGAGCCTCGGGTTGGCGTGGAGTGACGATCTGAAGAATTGGCAATGGCCCGGAAAAATGTTCCCCGATCGAGAAACTCGTCAGTGACGAAACCGGCTGGTGAGCAGGCCCCCACGCCAGGACTCCGTTCAAAAATCATCCCGGGCGCGACCTGTGCGCTTTCATTTTCGACAAGTGATTTGGCGCTTTTAGCATCCCCAATTCAAAGTTGACGCCTTAGTCTTTTGATAAAACGCGCCCTGGTGAACCTGCGGTCGAGCGCGATCCTTGCGCAAAAAGAAACTGAATGAAAGGCCTTGATTATGAATAACTGGACCAGACGGGATTTCGTGAAAACAGCGGGCGCCACCGTGGCCGCCGCCGCTTCGTTTCAAATTCTCCCCGCGTGGGGACAGGATTCTCCCAACGCGCTCATCCGTCACGCCGTCATCGGCACCGGCGGTCGTGGCGGCGGCCATGTTTCCTCCTTCGCCAAAATGCCGGGCTGCGAAGTCGTGGCGGTGTGCGACGTGGATCCGGAACGGGCCGCCAAGTCCGCCGCGGCGCTGCCGAATGCCGAGCGCGTCAAGAAGTACGACGATTACCGAAAATTGCTCGAGGACAAATCCATTGACACGATCAGCATCGCCACTTGCGATCACTGGCATACGCCGGTTGCGCTGGCGGCCATCGTCGCGGGCAAGCACGTTTATGTCGAGAAGCCCTGCAGCCACAACGTGCATGAAGCCAACCTGCTGGTGAAGGCAGCGAAGCAATACAAGAAATGCGTCCAACACGGCACCCAGCGGCGCAGCTCGGGACAAATCAAGGCCGCGGTGCAGGCGTTGCGCGATGGCGTCATCGGAAAAGTCCTGGTCGCCAAAGCCATCAACCACCAAAGGCGCGGCCCCATTGGCCGCGCGCCCGTCGGCGATCCGCCGCCGGGAGTGAACTACGATTTGTGGCTCGGTCCGGCGCCGTTGCATCCGTTCACCAAGAACCGTTGGCACTACAACTGGCATTGGTTTTGGGATTACGGCGGCGGCGACATTGTCAACGATGGCGTCCATCAATTTGATGTTTCCTTGTGGGGCATGGATGCGGGTTACCCCAAGAGCATCGTCTGCTCCGGCGGCCAGCTCTTCTACGATGACGACCATGAAACGCCCGACACCCAGACGGTCATTTACGAATATGACAAGTACCAGATCATCTACGAAATGCGCCTCTTCACGCCGTACAACATGGACGGCCATGGAAATGGCAACGTGTTCTACGGAACAGACGGGCGAATGGACATCGGGCGCGGCGGTCCCACCGTGACGCTTAAGGACGGCACGCCAAAGAAAATCGAAGGCGGCAGCGACACCGGCATCATGGAAAACTTTATCGCCGCGGTGCGGGCCAACGACCCATCGAAACTGGATGCTCCCATTGAAATTGGCGCCATCTCGACCAACCTTTGCCACCTTGGAAACATCGGCACGCGTCTGGGCGGTCAGCGGTTGGAGTACAATCCGAACTCCGCCAAAATCACCAAATGTGGCGGGCGCGAATCCGAAGCCAATGCGCTCCTCCGGCGGACCTATCGCAAAGGGTATGAGCTTGCTTACCAGGGTTGACTGCGTCATTTGATTGAGTGATCAGCACACTCCCGAATTCCGAAACAACTTCGCCTCGCGCCGGGGTGATGGAAACCGTTGGACTCATCGGCCTCGGCTTGATGGGCAGCGCCTTGGCTGGACGTCTCATGCGCGCCGGCTTCGGGGTCACCGGTTATGACATTGACGCCGCCCAAGGCGCGGCGCTCGCCATGCTGAGCGGCCACGCGGCGGGCGACTCGACGGAAGTAGTGGCCGGTCAAGGGCGGGTCTTGCTCAGTTTGCCAAACCTGGATGTGGTCAGCCAGGTGTTGCACGGTGCGGAAGCGGGATTCCGCGAAGGGCAAATCATTATTGACACCTCGACCGGCGACCCAGAGCAGACCGAGGCGGTCGGACGCGAATTGGCCAAACGCGGCGTCAGCTATCTCGACGCGACCATCTCTGGCAACAGCGCCCAGGTCGCCGCAGGTGACGTGACGGTGATGGTGGGCGGACCGAGGGAGGCATTTGATAAATGCCTGGATTTGTTTCGTTGTTTTGCGAGGCAGACATTTCACGTCGGCCCGTGCGGCGCGGGAGCGAAGATGAAACTCGTGACCAACCTCGTGCTTGGATTGAATCGCGCCACGCTCGCCGAAGGACTGGCGCTGGCCAAGGCTGTAGGGCTCGACCTCGCGCAGACGCTCGAGGTCTTGCGGGAAAGCCCGGCCTATTCACGGGCTATAGATGTCAAAGGCGCCAAGTTGATTGCCGGCGACTTTGCGCCGCAGGCCCGGCTCTCACAACATTTGAAAGACGTGCGCCTCATGCTGGAGGCGGCTTCGCGAGCGGGCATTAAATTGATCCTGAGCGAAGCGCATCGGGAACTGCTTGAGCGCGCGGAGGCGGCCGGGCTCGGCCAACTCGACAACAGCGCCGTCATCCGGGTCTATGAACAACCCGAACAGAAGGCGCGTCAGAAGTGAACTCAACGAGCCTTCGCTGATCAATCGAATGAATCCGGTCGTCATGAACCGAAGAAAATTTCTCTCTGCCACCGGCACCGCGGTCGCCGCAGCGCCGCTCGCCCTCAAGGGCAAGGCCTCCGCCCAATCCACGAAAGATGATCGTGGCGCTTTCAAGATTGATTGCCAAAGCCACCTCTTCGCGCCCGAACTCGTCGCGCTCATGGAAAAGCGCAAGACCGATCCGGCGGTGTTCACGAAGGAGGGCGTGCGTTATCTGCGGATGGGCGATTGGCTGCGCAAGATACTGCCGCTTTACCTGGACCTGGACGCCAAGCTGGCAACCATGGACGCCATCGGCATTGCCCTGACCGCCTTGAGCATCAACGACCCCGGCCCGGAATGGTTTGGCGAGGACGGCCCGGCGGTCGCTCAGATGTCCAACGATTTTGTGGCCGGCATCGTGCGCAAACATCCGACGCGGTTCTTCGGTCTGTGTGTGCTGCCGTTGCAGAACATGAAAGCCGCACTGACCGAATTGGATCGCTGCGTGCAGCGCTTGGGCATGAAGGGCATTCTGCTTTACACAAATCTGGCGGGCCGTTTCTCTGACGAACCGGAATTCCGTCCGCTCTTCGCGCGCGCAGCGGAACTCGATCTGCCCATATTGCTTCACCCGGCCAAGCCTTTAACCACGGACGTGGTCAAAGGCTACGAGATGACTAGTTCGCTCGGGAACATGTTTGACAACACCATCGCGCTGACGCGCATTATCATGTCCGGCATTCTCGACGAGTTTCCCAAGCTCAAGCTCGTCTGCCCGCATCTTGGCGGCACGTTGCCTTACATCATCGGCCGGCTCGATCATCAAACCCAGGTGCTCAAGCGCGGCCCCAAATATCTCACCCGCGCGCCGAGCGAATATCTGCGGCAGGTCTGGCTCGACATCGTGTCGCCGCTGCCGTTGGCGATGAAGTTCGGCTACGACTTCATGGGCGCGGACCGATTGCTCTTTGCCAGCGACCATCCGTGGGTGGACCCGAAAATAATCAGCGATGGTTTGCAGAGTCTTAAACTTCCAGCAGTTGCCGAAACCAAAATCTTCAAGGACAACGCGCGCGCGCTCTTTCGCCTATGATCACGACAAAGTTCGCAAATTGTTCCCCACCAAAAACCATGGACAAGATCGTGAAACACTCGTCTCCCAAACCTCTCCGCCAATCGCTGACTATTCTCTCACTCGCCCTCGCAGCCGGCATGTCGGTTCTCGCCCAACCCGACAACACGCCCGGGTTGGTTGATCTGCCGGAGGTTGCGCAGGGTTTCGAGGTGAAGTTGTTCGCGAAAGAGCCAATCGTGCGAAACCCTTGCTCGATGGCCTTCGACGCTAAGGGGCGGATGTTCGTTGGCATGGGCCCTCAGTACCGCAATCCCAAGCCCGACACGGCCCCCGACAGCGTGATGATCGTGCTCGATACTGATGGCGACGGCATTGCCGACAAAACAAAGGTTTTCGCGACCGGCTTCAATTGTATCCAGGGACTGGCCTGGCACGGACGCGACCTGTGGGTGGCTAATTCACCCGACCTCACGATTGTGCGCGATCTCGATGGTGACGACGAGGCGGACGAATACGTATTGGTTTACACCGATCTGGGCAACATCGAGCATGCGCTGCACGGTTTGAATTGGGCGCCCGACGGCAAGCTCTACATGTCCAAGGGCAATTCCAAAGGTCTCAACCTGCCGGATCGTTACGCGCCAAAACCATTCCGCGAAATCTGGGGCATGCCCACGCCGGCTGGCGCGGTGGATTTTCCCGAGCCGCGTGTTTTCAAGAAAGGCGAATACGAACACGCGTACCACAACCCGAGCGATGACTGGGGTCGCAGCGGCGGTGTGCTGCGCTGCGACGATCTGGGGAAGAACCTCGAGATCGTCTCGCGCGGGTTCCGGAATCCATGGGACATCACGTTCGACAGCGGCCTTAATTTTATCGGCACCGACAACGACCAGGACGACGGCGACCGGATTTTCATGCCGTTTTACGGCGCGGATTTCGGGTGGAGCCACGCGTGGAGTTCCCACTGGACGGGCAAAGGCCATTTGCCGACGGCGCCGATCAGCGGACCGGTGTTCACCGGCTCCGGTACCGGGACGATTTTCTATGACGCGACGCAGTTCCCGGAAAATTATCGCAATGCTTATTTCATCAACGACTGGCTGCATAAGAAGACGTACGTGTATCGCCCCACGTGGGACGGGGCGCTCTTGCAGCCGGAGAACGGTAAATGGGAAGAGTTCATTGTCGGTACGAAAGCGCTCTTCCGGCCGACGGATATCGAGGTCGGCCCGGACGGCGCGTTGTACAGCCTTGGCTGGGGACGTGAATATGGTGTGCAATGGGACGCCAACCAGCAGATGGCAAACGAAGGCCGGGTATTTCGCATCGCGTCGAAGATCGCGCCGCTGATTCCACGTTCAACGTGGTATGGCGCCAAGCGCGACAAGCCCGTGGCGAAGTGGACTGTGGCCGAGTTGATCGCCGACCTCGCCGGGCCGCTGCCGGTCTGGCGGGTTAATGCGCAGGATGAGTTGGTGCGGCGCGGCGCGGCTGTAAAACTGGAACTCCGCGAGGCCCTGCTGAGCGGCAAACTCAGCGAGGCGCAGGAAACCTGGGCCGCTTGGGCACTGGGACGGATCGCGCCCGGAGATCCCGGTGTTGATCAATATTTCCTGACCAATCTTTACGACCGTCACCCCGCGAGTTTGAATCTGAGAGTGCAGTCGGCGCGCATCCTGGGGCAGCGCGCGAAGCTTGGCGGAAAACCACAATCCCTTCCGAAGGCGGTTGCGGAATTGCTCAAGCACAAGGAACCGCGTCTGCGCTTCGAGGCGGCCCAGGCGATCTGGCAGGCCAAGCAGTTGCAGTTTGTTCCCGCACTCAAGGAGTCCGCCGCCACCGAAACCGACCGGCTGACGTACTACACGGTCTGGCACGCCCTGCGCGATCTGACGTCCACGAATGACCTAAAGGCATCGTTGAAACACAAACAGGACGGCGTGCGCCGGGCGGCGTTGCTGGCGTTGCTGGATCTGCGCGCACTCTCGCAGGTTGAGGTTGCCGGCTTGGAGGCGGATGCCGATGCGGACACCCGCGAACTGGCGAAGTTGTGGCTGGCGAAGACTGCGACTGGTGGCGAGAAACCACAACTGAGAGGAAGACCTTTGGATGGCAGCAGCCCATCCCCGAGCCGGGAAACAACAAAGAGCGAGAGCAACCGCGGCGCCGAGCAAGCCAAGGACGGTCTCATTGCAAACCTTCGCGCGGACAGCAAGGAGCGGTATCGGCTGCCATCGTCCGCCCTCAAAGCAGGCGCGGTGACCTACACGGACCGGCAGATCACATTCAAGGAAGTGCCCGAAGCGGTCGCCGGCGCGCGCTATGTTCAGACGGCCAACAACGACGCCGGTTCGAGCGGCGGATCGCTGCTGAAGTTCGAGGCACGCCTCCCAGTCACAATTTATCTCGGCCATGACGTGCGGCTGTCGGCACGACCACAGTGGATGAAAGTCGGCCAGCCGGACGGTTTCACACCCACGGATCTGGTGGTGCAATCGACGGACACCTCCTTTCGTCTGTTTCGAAAGGAATTCGCGGCTGGAGAAGTCGTGCTGGGCGGCAACAACGATGAAGGGCGCGAGGGCGGATGCTCCGCTTACTTGGTCTTGTATCAGCCCGTCGGGATGAAACCACTGGCGACGCCCACGACTATTGCGCAAGCCCTGACCGCACTCGCCAAAGGCAAACCTGAGCGTGGCGAGCAACTCTTTTTCAACGGTGTCGGGCTGGCGTGTTTCAACTGCCATCGCGTCAGCGACCGCGGCAACAAATTCGGGCCCGAGCTCACCGACATCGGCAGCGGGAATGACCCCAATTACATCGTTCAGTCCATACTGGAACCGAACGCCATCATCAAAGAAGGCTTCTCCGGCCACGACGTGGAAACCAGCGACGGCGACTATTCCGGCACGTTGGTTGAGGAGACCGATTTCATTCTCACCCTGGCGCAGGCCAGCGGCCAACCGCTTCGGATTGAAAAAAGCAAAATCAAGAAACACACCACCTCGCGCAACTCTCCGATGCCGTCCTTTGCCGAGTTGCTCGCGCCCGAGCAGGTCGCAGATTTGGCCGCCTGGCTGATGCTCCAGAAACCCGGCGCCGTCACCCTCGCAGCCCGCTCGGTCGGAGACGGAAAACGGGAAGGGCGCGGAAATGGTTTCTCCAGTCTCGCGGCGGCCGAAGCCAGCTCTTCGGGCGAATCGGCCACGGTTCGCGGCGACGGCTTTGCCTTCGAACCGAAACCCGATCGCCTCATCATCACGCACCGCGGCCAGCCCGTCGCGCATTACATTTGGAAGGATGAAAAAATTCTGCGTCCCTTCTTCGCGCATCTGCACGCGCCGGACGGCGTCCAGGTGTCGCGCAATTTCCCGCCAATTCCCGGGAAGGACTCGACGGATCACGCCGATTTGCATCCGGGCCTGTGGCTCGGGTTCGGTGACATCAGCGGCAACGATTATTGGCGGAACAAGGCCGCCATTCAACACGACCGCTTCATCGAAGCGCCGGCGGTGCGTGATGGGAAACTTCGGTTTGCGACCGAGAACAGCGTGCTGACCAAGGACGGCAAGTTGCTTTGCAAACTAATCAACCGCGTCACGCTGGCTTCCCGACCGGCTGGCTATCTGTTGATTTTGGAGGCGAGTTTCAAATCCGATGATAGCGACTTCGCTTTCGGGGACCAGGAGGAGATGGGCTTTGGCATTCGTGTCGCCACTTCGATCACTGAGAAGAACGGCGGCACCATTCGCAACAGCGCTGGTGCGACTACAGCGAAGGCAACCTGGGGCAAGCCCGGCGAGTGGTGTGACTATTCGGGCACGATGGACAACCGGCTGGTGGGCGCGACCATCATGCCAGACCCGAAAAACTTCCGGCCCAGTTGGTGGCACAACCGGGACTACGGCGTTTTTGTCGCAAATTCCTTCGGTCGCAAGGCGATGAAGCAGGGCGAAGTCAGCAGTGTAGAAGTGAAGAAAGGCGAAACCTTCCGCATTCGCTTCGGAGCGCTGTTGCATTCGTCCCCGGTGGATAAACCCGTTGATCTTGGCGCGGCGTATCAAGATTTTCTTGCGCAATGAAAGCCCCCGCACACAACCGCGAGGCGCACACCGCGCGATGTCGGCCACGCACCCAGATTGGAGGAATTGAATATGGCCATGCTCGGAAAAGTTGAAGACCTGATCGCCCAAGTCCGCCCGCAAAGCCGGCTCGAGCGGGGGTTGGCGCTCATCCAGGATTACCTGGCAGGCCGCGCACCTGAAATCGCCAAAATTGTTGCCAGTCAAAAACCTGGCGACAGCACCAAACTCGTGATCGAAGGCGGCGCCCTTTATGTCATCATCCAGTGTTACCACGCCCGGACGCGAGCGGAGGCAAGATTTGAAGCCCATGAGCGCCACACGGACCTGCAGTACATTTGCGCCGGTCAGGAATGGATCGAAGTCTGCGACCTGCGTGCCCAACGGCATCTCCCCCGGTACGACACGGACGGCAATATCTTCTTTCCGCTTGAAGCGGGCGACCACAGTCGCCTGCTCTTGCAATCGGGCGTTCTGGCCGTGCTCTTTCCCAACGACGCCCATGCTCCCTGTCTGCGCGTGGACGGCAGCGGTGACGACTTGGTGCGAAAGATCGTGGTAAAAGTCGAGGATGCGCTCGTGACGGATGGTTTCCAAGCATTCCCGGCTCTCCTTTCCAGCAACGACCAGCCATCAATGCCAGTTTGGAGCCAGTCTCATGCAACCGACTTATCTCATCGCTGACGGTGATGTGGAACGCTCCGCAGATCAGAACTGTGGGGTTGTGCAGGCATCCGCGGAAAAGCAAATGGTCCAGCCGGTCGAACAGATGCGTCCAGCGCTTCAGCGGCTCGCCAGAATCCTTGGCAATAAACGCAAGGATTTTACCAGTTTTCCTATTTCCAAGAAAGTTGCTCTTGGGTAAGGGTTAAGCATACGCAGTTCTGAAAAGCATTCTATGAAACAGTTAGCTTCCAGAAAACCAAGCCGTGCGCTGGGTTTCACACTCATTGAGTTGCTCGTGGTCATCGCCATCATCGCCATCCTGGCCGCCATGCTCCTGCCGTCCCTCGCGAAAGCGAAGCAGAAGGCCAAGTTAACTGCCTGCTTGAGCAATATGCGGCAAGTGGGCATCGCCCTCCAGCTTTATGAGGGAGACAACAACGGAAAACTGCCCACGCAACGGGTCATCTTCGACTTCAACAGTCAGTTTTCCTCGGACAATATTCTCAAGCTGCTCCGGCCCTACATGAACATAAAAAATGATGTCAGCGACCCCGGTCAGGTTTTCATCTGCCCGGCTGCGGGGACCCCTCCCGTGCCGGAAAAGATAGCCTACGCCCCAACGCGGGTTAGCTCAACTGCCCTCATCGTGAGCGGACTGGTTCTGGAAAAAGGAATCAAGGGGATTCCCCGGCCGGCTAGAACCGTCGTGATGCAGGAGCATTATGCGCTCATGGGCACGATGTGGACTGAACCGGAGGGCGGCGGTGATAATTGGTCGCAGTGGCACTCCTACATTGACGGCCGGGGGTCTGAGTGGGTTGGGCCACGAGAGCATTACAATAATATCCATAATCAGGGCGGAAACCTGATTTTTACGGACGGCCACGCCGAGTATAAGAAAAACAAAAAGACCTCGAGCATGGACTGGGGCCTGGTGGACTCCAGTGGCAACGATTCACCCTGGCAGCCCACCGAGGCACACTCACGTGCGTCCTATAGATTCGCACCTTGATGCACCTCACCGTCAACGCATGCACATTATGAAATCATTCACAATTATTGCGCCTCTGCTAATCTCAGCCGTGGCGGTCGCCTTGGTCGGCTGCAAAAAGGAAGCCAAAGTTGATGCCACCAAACCACTGGAACAGAGTTTTGCGACCGCGACACCTGAGGTGCAGCAAAATGTCCAAGCTGCCACCGCGAACTTGAAATCAGGAAACTATGTGGAGGCCGTCAGGAAACTGAACCCGGTCCTCAACACCGCGAATCTTACCCCGGAGCAAACACAGGCAGTGGGCATCGCTCTCAAGCAGGTTAATGATGCTATTGCGGCTAATCCGAGCTTGGACACCAAAGAGATGTACGAAATGCGGCAGAAAATGTTCTTTAAGGTGTACGGCAAGGGTCACTGAGGGACGTGCCGGTTCAGGGATTAGGAGATCGAGGCAAGATCAGCGCAGTCTGTGCTGTATGGGTGTGAGAAGTGGAAGGCGGGGAATGGCCTTCCGGTTTTTGTGCAAGCAGTCCGATAGGCCGCTGGCGAAAGAGTCACACCTTTGACACCCATGAAGATTCTTGCACCGTACCCTGACCTTGCTTTTGCATTGGAACCCGGCTTTGGCGCGCACAACGTCGTTGATCCCCTTGTGCGCGTATCGCGCGTCGGTGGCACACAGCGGTTTTTCCGGGGAAAGCTTGGAGGTGTGACTTCGGTTGAACACCGGTGTTTAGAGAATTCACGAAAGATTTCCCAG
This sequence comes from uncultured Bifidobacteriaceae bacterium, assembly GCA_964574525.1. Taxonomy (GTDB): domain Bacteria; phylum Verrucomicrobiota; class Verrucomicrobiia; order Limisphaerales; family JADLHS01; genus WYBW01. The sequence goes on along the minus strand of CAZNOE010000003.1, from coordinate 4,002 downwards.
CCAGATGAGGAAAGGCGCTGGTCAAACGAGAAACTGTGGGTGAACCACCGTACTCCACATCGGCTTCGACATGGGATTCAATGCGACGGGCCTGACGACCTAATCGTTCCAAACTGGATTTCCGTCCCGTGGCTCCCGGCTTTGGTTATGGGATCGGCAGGAAGAAGATAACACTTATGGCAAACATACGCTGGCTGGACCTGATCATTATCCTGCTCTACATGGTGGCGGTGGCCTACATCGGCTGGCGCTGCTCGCGACGGCAGACCACGACTGAAAATTACTTCGTGGCCAAGCGGGCCATCCCTCACTGGGCGATGGGCTTCTCGTTTTTTGCCACGTTGATCAGCAGCATCACTTTCATCGCCTATCCTGGCTCGGCCTACGCCTCGAACTGGAACGAACTGGTGCCCGGCTTCATGGTGGTCGGGGTGCTGCTGGTGATTGGCCTGGTGGTCATTCCCTTCTTTCGCCAAGCCGTGGGGCTGAGCGCCTACGAGTATTTTGGCAAGCGGTTTGGCTATGGCGCGCGCTTTTACAGTAGCTTGGGATTTTCCCTGGGCCATTTCTCAAAAATGGGTTTTGTGTTTTACCTGCTGGCGCTGACGATTCACAGCATGACCGGCTGGAACCTAATCGGTGTAATTTTGATCTCGGGAGTCGTTACCGTCTTTTACACGCTCATCGGTGGACTGGAAGCAGTGATTTGGACCGAAGTCTTGCAAGGCATAATAATGTGGGTGGGGATTGTCGTTGTCTTGATTGTGCTTTTGACCATCCCGCCGGGCGGTGCGTCGGCGGCCTTCAGCCTGGCCTGGGAGAACAACAAGTTCAGTCTTGGCGACTGGAACTTCGACCTCACGAAGAAAGGCGTCTGGGTGATGTCGCTCTACGGTGTCTTCTGGTACTTGCAGAAATACACCGGCGACCAGACCATTGTGCAGCGCTATTTGGTGGCCAAGTCCAACCGCGACGCACTGAAAGGCGTGGCGTTTGGGGCGCTCATGTGCTTGCCGTGCTGGGTGCTGTTCATGCTCATCGGTACGCTGGTGTGGGCGTACTATCAACTCTCGGGTGAGGCGCTGCCTCCCCACCTTTTTGACAAGGCGGGCAAGGTCGTGGGTGACAAAGTTTTCCCCTACTTCTTGACCACCAAAATCCCGGTGGGTCTGGCCGGTCTGTTCATGGCGGCATTGTTCGCGGCTGGAATGTCCACGTTGGCTTCGGACCTGAACTGTCTCTCGGCGGTCGGCGTGGAGGATTATTATCGCAAGCTGCGGCCCCACTCGACGGATCGGCAACGCCTCTTCATGGGCAAGTTAATCGTGGCGATCTGCGGCTTGGCCGCCGTGGCCATCGCCATCATCATCACGCTGGCCGGAGAGCGGGCGCTCTCGCTCTACTTCACCGTCTCGTCCATTCTCACGGGCGGCATCGCCGGCTTGTTCATCCTCGCCTTCCTCAGCATGCGCGCGAACAAACCGGGGGTTTGGATCGGGATCATTGCCTGTTTGCTCTTCACGGGTTGGGCCACGCTTACGAGCGGAAAAGAAAGTATCTTGGACCTTGGCGACTACAACTTCAAGCTGCCGGGAATCATGATCGGGGTCGTGGGTCATATCGTGCTGGTGGCGGTGGGTTCCGTGGCTAGTCTGTTTTTCGCTGCGCCCGACCGGAGCTTGCGCGAACTGACCCTGTGGGGTTGGCTGCACCGGAGACGGCTCGGTACAGCGGCGTCACCGGCTGGCCCTGAATCGTAGGCGCAGAATGCGGAGCGCAGGGACTTGTAGGCATTCCGCGCTACGTGGCCGGCTTGCGGGTATGGCAATGGCGGGCCACTCGGCTTCCTCAACGCGACCGCAGAGCGCTGAACGGAAGAGCCTGGCCCCTGCTCCTGATCACCGAAGCAAACGGCAGCCGGACCCGGGGACCTCGGCGATCAAGCGGCGGGGGCGCATGTCAATCGCCGGGCATGGCACGAAATGATTCCCGCTCCCAACCATGTCTCGAGCGAATCGTTTTTCGCACAACATATGTCGGTTTTTGTATTCCGCTCCTCGAGCTTGATAGATATGGTCATATTCGGCGGAGAGCCAAATTCATGCAATGAACAACCAAACTTGCTACGAATGAACCAAAGGCATTTAACGGACGAGCGGCGCGGCTTTACTCTGATCGAACTCCTGGTGGTGATTGCCATTATCGCGATCCTCGCGGCCATGTTGCTCCCGGCCCTCTCGAAGGCGAAGGAGAAGGGCAAAAGAATTTCCTGCATGAGCAACATGCGCCAGGTGGGTCTGGCCCTGCACCTGTATGAAGCGGACGGAAAGAAGCTGCCACCCAAGCGCCACCCGGTTTCGGACTTCAACAATCCCTTTGCGCTACCCAACGTGTTGAATCTGCTGGTCCCCTACGTTGGAGCGAAGGGCGGCCTGGCTTCCCCCGCAGTTTACAGTTGTCCGTCGTTGAAACCCAACCCAGGCATCGCCTATCTGCCGACGCGTTATAGCAGCACCGGTTTGTCCGTCAACACGCTTCCGCTAGGCCGCTCGCTTTCGGCGGTAACCCGACCGGCTGCGATCATTCTCATGCAGGAGGCCTGGTCCCTTTCCAACGTCATCTGGAATCAACCGGAGCCGGACGACCGTTCCGAGGCGGCCATGGAAGGGCTGGTGTCCACCACGTACCACGAATGGCACATGTGGGCCAGCAAGGCCGAATCGGATTCCTTTCTGACCCCGTATTATCGTGAACATCTCTGCAACGTGCATGAGGAAGGCAGCAACCTGATCTTCGTGGATGGCCACGCCGAGTACAAGAAATATCGGAAACTGCGGAGCAGCGATTTTGGTCTGCTGCCCGACGAGCTTTACGAGCCAACGCGAGCGCAGACGGACAAACATTGGGACCCGGCATTCTAAGGCTGGGTTGGAAATGGCCGGTGACGAAAATCCCTATGAAACGGATCGGGTGGATAACAATGGTGGTGGGCGTGGCGGTGGCAGCGGGTGGGTGTGGCAGCAAGGCCGGGTCGGACAAAGTCGCGGCCGAACAACTGCAGAAGAGTTATGAAAAGGCTGATGCGCCGATCAAGCAGCAAGTCGTTCAGGCGAGCGAGGCCTTCCAGGCAAAAAACTACGCCCAGGCAATCAGCACGCTGAATCGGGTGGTTCAAAGCCAGCCGGTGGTTGATGAGGCGCAAAAGAAGGCGGTTGATATCCTAATCAAACAAACAAGGGAAGCGATCGCCCAAAACCCAAACCTGAACAGCCCGGAGCTTTACAAGGCCACATCGGATTTGTTTTTTCGCATCCACCCGGAGAATTGACCATCGCCGTTAACCAAACGTTGGAAGATTCATGAGACGAAACATGAGATCCGTTCCAATGACGAGCGCGGTTGAGTTGTTTATCACAACACGGACATAACGTCCCGATTCCGCGCTCCACGTTCTGCACAGGGCACGAGGCAGGTGACGATTTCCGGATTTTCACGCGGAATTGAACGAGGCAATGAAACAAGGATTAAGCCCAAAACAACCATGAGCCAGTCTCCATCCAACAACCCATGACCAAAACCCTATGAATACCAAAAACAACCTCCACCTGTTGGCGGCGGCATCCTTGCTCCTCGCCGTGCTCCCTTCGACGTCGGGTCAAACGATCATCACGAAGACCGAGACCTTCGACTCCGCCGTCTCCGCCGCCACCAACGGTTGGTGGGAGTGGCTCTGCCGAACAGCCGAACAGAATTTTGGTTTTACCAACTCTGCCAGTCTTGGCGCTGCGGGTGAAGCCGGCGGCGTAATTGCCCGGGCCACCGTCCGCGCCAACTACGCTGACGTCTTTGGCGGCTCCTTGCGATTGACGCTCGACAACCCCATCGCCGCCAAAGGGAAAATCATCGTGACCCAAGTGCCGGCATCAGGCAATGCCTCGGTGGTGTACGGCCAGGGCAGACGCATCTAAATAATTTCTGAAAAATGGGTTTGCAAGTGACTGA